>NZ_JBVJPE010000012.1:0-256152 GCF_055582805.1 Streptomyces sp. NPDC107498
AACGCCCGGTTACATTCCGAACCCGGAAGCTAAGCCTTTCAGCGCCGATGGTACTGCAGGGGGGACCCTGTGGGAGAGTAGGACACCGCCGAACACCTGCCCTTTTAGCTCAGTCGGTAGAGCGTCTCCATGGTAAGGAGAAGGTCAACGGTTCGATTCCGTTAAAGGGCTCCGAGTAAGAAGGCCCCCGCCTTGTGGCGGGGGCCTTCTTGCGTTTCCGAGGGACGGAGTGCTGCCGGTGATCCCCTTTCGGAGATCGCCGGCAGGCTCAGTCGTCGTGCGGTTCGTGCAGGCGCATCGCCAGGATGGCCATGTCGTCGGAGGCGGGGGCCTGGGCGAAGCGCTCGACGGCGCGGAGGATACGGGCGGCGACCGCGCCGGCCGTCAGGCCCGTACAGGTCTTGAGGACCTCGGCCAGGCCGTCGTCGCCCAGCATCCGGGAGCCCTCGCGGCGTTCCGTCACGCCGTCCGTGACGCACAGGAGGACGTCGCCCGGGTCGAGCGTGACCGTCTGCTCGTACAGCTCCAGGTCCTCCATGACGCCCAGGAGCGGCTGCGGTTCGGCCGCGGGCTCGACCGTGCCGTCCGGGCGGAGGCGCAGCGGGAGGGGGTGGCCGGCGCAGACGACCTTGAGGATCGCCGAGCCGTCCTCCTGCGGGCGCATCTCGCCGTACAGCAGCGTCAGGAAGCGGCTGCGGGCGCCCTCGTCGAGGATCGCCGCGTTCAGCCGCTCCAGGACGGCGGGGCCGCCGAAGCCCTCGCGGGCCAGGAGGCGCAGGGCGTGGCGGGCCAGGCCGGTGACGGCGGCCGCCTCCGGTCCCGTACCGCAGACGTCGCCGATGGCGAATCCGTACACGCCGTCCCGGATGGGGAACAGGTCGTAGAAGTCGCCTCCGACCTCGTTGCCCTCGCCGGCCGCGCGGTAGATGACGTCGACCTCGACGCCCGGGATCATGGGGAGGCCGGGCGGGAGCAGGCTGCGCTGGAGGGACTGGCTGATCGCCACGCGCTCCGAGTACAGACGGGCGTTGTCCAGGGCCAGGGCGGCCCGGCGCGAGAGGTCCTCGGCGAGCTCCAGGATCTCCTGGCGGAAGTGGTCCTCCGAGGGCCTGCCGAGGGTCAGCATGCCGATGACCCGGTTGCGGGCGACCAGCGGCAGGACGACCGTCTCGCCGGCGACCGCGCTCGCGGTGGCCAGGGTGGTGTCGATGCCGGAGGAGAGCGGGCTCGCGGGGTGGTCGAGGGCGCGGACCGACGCGGACAGCGCGGCGCGGTGGGCGGCTTCGCCGGGGGCGGACCAGACGCGGGCGCCGGGGGTCGGCACCGGGTCCGGCGGGGCGATGGAGGAGAGCAGGGCCTTGAGGCCGTCGATGCGGTCCTCGTCCTCGTGGAGCACGTACGAGAGGTACGGGTCGGAGGCCTGGTCGGCGATCGTGTAGACCGCGCACCAGGTGGCGAGGGTGGGGACCGTCATCTGGGCCATGAGGGCCAGGGTCTGGTCGCGGTCGAGGGTGCCGGCCAGGAGGTCGGAGGCCTCGACGAGGAAGCTGAGGGAGCCGCGGCGCAGGCGCTCCAGTTCGCCGAGGCGGGCGGACTCGACGGCCAGGGCGATGCGGTCGGCGGCGAACTGGAGGCGGAGCGCCTCCTCGTTGGAGTAGCGGTTGGCTCCCTCGGCGGCCACCCCGAGGGAGCCGGTGAGCCGGCCCTCGACCTTGAGCGGGACGGTGACGACCGAGCGCATGCCGGTGCCTTCGAGGAGGGGGACGGCGCCGGGGACGGCGGCCAGGTCCTCGTGGACGGCGGGCATGCGGGCGGAGCCGTAGCGGCTGGCGCCGGTCTCCACGGGGACGCGGGCGAAGCGCTGGCGGGCGGCCGGGAGGCCCGTGGTCGCCCGTACCTCCAGTTCCGTCTCGTCGTCGGTGGCGAGCAGGAGGAAGGCGGCGTCGCCGTCGAGCATGTCGCGGGCGCGCTCGACCGTGCGCTGGAGGAGGCCGTCGAGGTCGTCGGGGGCCGGGGAGCCGATGAAGACCTCGAAGGGGTCGACGGCGCGGCTCTCGGTGCCCGGCTCGACGGCGGGTCGCTGGGGGGTCTGGAGGACGGCCCGCTCGTGCTCCCGTACGAGGAGACAGACGGTGGAGGGCTCGCCCTGGGCGTCGCGGACCCGGAGGTGCGAGGCGTAGACGGGGACCACGCGGCCGTCGGCGCAGCGGACGCCGTAGCTGCCCTCCCAGCGGGAGAGGCGGAGGGCCTCGGCGAGGCCGGTGCCGATGCCGGGGGTGTGGGGCCAGGCGGCGAGGTCGCCGAGGGGCTTGCCGGTGACCTGCTCGGCCTCGTAGCCGAAGAGCTCCTCGGCGTCCTCGTTCCACGCGGTGATCGTGCCGACGCGGTCGATCTGGGCGACGGCGACGCGGACGCGGCTCTCGGCGACCGGGAGGAGGGCGTCGGGGAGGACGGGGCCGGCGGAGCGGGTGCCGACGGGGCGCTGGGGGAGGTCGAGGTGGAACCAGACGTGCTTGCGGGTGGGGGAGTAGTCGACGCCCCAGCGGTGGGCGAGGGCGGCGCAGAGGAGCAGGCCGCGGCCGTTCTCGCGGTCCGGGCTGCCGAGGGTGCGGCCGTTCTGGACGGGGATCTCGCGCTCGGGGTAGCGGTCGGCGACCTCGACGCGGATGCTGTCGTCGGAGCGGAGGCAGAGGACCTCGGCGGAGGTGCCGGCATGGATGACGGCGTTGGTGACGAGTTCGCTGGTGAGGACGACGGCGTCGTCGACGAGTTCGGGGTGTCCCCAGCCCTGGAGGGTGTCCCGGACGAAGGCGCGGGCGGCCGCGACGGACCGCCCGACGGGCTCGAAGCTGGCAGTCGCCCGCGCGGTGATCACGGCTCTCCTCGTACGCGTCTCGACGCCCGGCTCTGCCATGCTCGGTCTGTCCCTCCCGCTGCCCGATGGTCGTGCGCACGCCACGCCGCCCCCGCCGGGCGGACCGGGGCGGTTGGACAGCCGGATGCCAGGTTACTTACCTTCGCTGTCCGAGCGGATGCCGGTCACCGTTGATTCCGTCCCTCGGGGGTAGGGACGCTGTGCGAAGCTGCCGAACTGTTATCGCCAGGTTCGGGCACGGTGAAACACTGAGCAGGCTGACGGCGAGAGCCGGAGCGGTACAGGTCGACCCCTTTCGGGAGGGACACGGTGGAGTCTGGCACGGCGGCGCGGCGCGGCGGAGGCAGTGGCACGCGCGCGAGGGGCGGACGTTCCCGTGGGGGGACGGTCCAGGTGGACGCGGCGGCGCTGGAGCGGTTGCTGGCCGCGCTGGTGTCGATGCGGGACGGGAACTTCCGCAAGCGGCTGACGGTGTCCGGCGACGGGGTCATGGCGGAGATCTCCGCCGTGTTCAACGAGGTCGCCGACCGGCAGATGCACGTGACGGGGGAGCTGTCGCGGGTCCGGCGGGTGGTCGGCCGTGAGGGCAAGCTGTCCGAGCGGCTGGAGGCGGGGGCCAGCGAGGGGGCGTGGGCGGCGGCGATCGAGGCCGCGAACGCGCTCGTCGACGACCTGGCCCGGCCGGTGTCCGAGGTGGGGCGGGTCCTGTCGGCGGTGGCCGAGGGTGATCTGGACCAGCGGATGGACCTGCGTTCGGAGGGTGCGGACGGGACCGTGCGGCCGTTGCGCGGGGAGTTCCTGAAGGTCGCCCGTACCGCCAACAACCTGGTCGACCAGCTGTCGGTGTTCGCCTCCGAGGTGACCCGGGTCGCCGTCGAGGTGGGGACGGACGGCAAGCTGGGCGGGCAGGCGCAGGTGCGCGGGGTGTCCGGTTCGTGGAAGGACCTCACGGACTCGGTCAACACCATGGCGAACCGGCTGACGGCGCAGGTGCGGGACATCGCGCTCGTGACGACGGCGGTCGCGGACGGCGATCTGTCGCAGAAGGTCACGGCGAACGTGGCCGGCGAGATGCTGGAGCTGAAGAAGACCGTCAACCGGATGGTCGACCAGCTGTCGTCGTTCTCCTCCGAGGTGACCCGCGTCGCGCGCGAGGTGGGTACGGAGGGCGAGCTGGGCGGTCAGGCCGAGGTGGCCGGGGTCGCCGGCGTGTGGAAGGACCTCACCGACTCCGTCAACACGATGGCGGGCAACCTCACCAATCAGGTGAGGGGGATCGCGGAGGTGACGACGGCGGTCGCCAACGGTGACCTGTCGCAGAAGGTGCGGGTCTCCGCGCGCGGTGAGATCGCCCAACTCGCCGACACCATCAACCAGATGACGGAGACGCTGCGGACGTTCGCCGACGAGGTGACCCGGGTGTCGGGCGAGGTCGGCGCGCAGGGTCTGCTGGGCGGCCAGGCGCAGGTGCCGGGTGCGGCGGGGACGTGGAAGGACCTCACGGACTCGGTCAACACGGTCTTCCGGAACATCACCACGCAGGTGCGGGACATCGCGCAGGTGACGACGGCGGTGGCCAACGGCGACCTGTCGCAGAAGGTCACGGTGGACGTGGCCGGCGAGATGCTGGAGCTGAAGAACACCGTCAACACGATGGTGGACCAGCTCTCCGCCTTCGGTTCCGAGGTGACCCGGGTGGCCCGGGAGGTCGGCGTCGAGGGTCTGCTGGGCGGCCAGGCCGAGGTGCCGGGCGCGGCGGGGACGTGGAAGGACCTCACCGACTCGGTGAACACGGCCTTCCGCAACCTGACCGGTCAGGTGCGGGACATCGCGCAGGTGACGACGGCGGTGGCCAACGGCGACCTGTCGCAGAAGGTCACGGTGGACGTGGCCGGCGAGATGCTGGAGCTGAAGAACACCGTCAACACGATGGTGTCGCAGCTGTCGTCCTTCGCGGACCAGGTGACCCGGATGGCCCGGGACGTGGGCACCGAGGGCCGGCTGGGCGGTCAGGCGCGGGTGGACGGGGTGTCCGGGCGCTGGCGGGAGCTCACGGACTCCGTGAACTTCATGGCCGGGAACCTGACCTCGCAGGTGCGGCAGATCGCGCAGGTGACGACGGCCGTGGCCCGTGGCGACCTGTCGCAGAAGATCGACGTGGACGCGCGGGGCGAGATCCTGGAGCTGAAGAACACCATCAACACGATGGTGGACCAGCTGTCCGCCTTCGCGGACCAGGTGACCCGGGTGGCCCGCGAGGTGGGCACGGACGGGCGGCTGGGCGGTCAGGCGCAGGTGCCGGGCGTGGCCGGTGTGTGGCGTGATCTGACGGACTCGGTGAACGGCATGGCCGGCAACCTCACCACCCAGGTCCGCAACATCGCGCAGGTCGCCACCGCGGTGGCGCGCGGCGACCTGTCGCAGAAGATCGACGTGGACGCGCGGGGCGAGATCCTGGAGCTGAAGAACACCCTCAACACGATGGTCGACCAGCTCTCGAGCTTCGCGGACCAGGTGACGAGGGTGGCCCGTGAGGTGGGCACCGAGGGCATCCTGGGCGGTCAGGCCGAGGTGCAGGGGGTCTCCGGCACCTGGAAGGACCTCACCCAGTCGGTGAACATGATGGCGAACAACCTGACCTTCCAGGTCCGGAACATCGCCGAGGTCACGACGGCGGTGGCCATGGGCGACCTGTCGAAGAAGATCACGGTCGACGCCAAGGGCGAGATCCTGGAGCTGGTGACGACCGTCAACACGATGGTGGACCAGCTGTCGAACTTCGCCGACGAGGTGACGAGGGTGGCCCGCGAGGTGGGCACGGAGGGCATCCTCGGAGGCCAGGCCCGGGTGCGCGGGGTGACCGGCATCTGGAAGGACCTCAGCGACAACGTGAACCTGATGGCCAACAACCTGACCAGCCAGGTGCGCAACATCTCCCGGGTCTCCGCGGCCGTCGCCAACGGCGATCTGACGAAGAAGGTCACCGTCGAGGCGCGCGGCGAGGTCGCGGAGCTCGCCGACACCGTCAACACCATGGTGACGACGCTCTCGTCGTTCGCCGACGAGGTGACCCGCGTCGCGCGCGAGGTGGGTACGGACGGCATCCTGGGCGGTCAGGCGCGGGTGCCCGGAGTGTCGGGCACGTGGCGCGACCTCACGGACTCGGTGAACGGCATGGCCGACAACCTGACCGGTCAGGTGCGCCAGATCGCCGCCGTCACCACCGCCATCGCCAAGGGCGACCTGACCAAGAAGATCGACATCGACGCGCGCGGTGAGATCCAGGAGCTGAAGAGCACCATCAACACGATGGTCGACCAGCTGTCGAACTTCGCCGAGGAGGTGACCCGGGTCGCCCGCGAGGTGGGTACGGACGGGCAGCTGGGCGGTCAGGCCCGGGTCCGTGACGTGGACGGCACCTGGCGGGACCTGACGGAGTCCGTGAACGAGATGGCCGGGAACCTGACCCGGCAGGTGCGGGCGATCGCGGCCGTCGCCACGGCGGTGACCCGGGGCGACCTCAACCTCAAGATCGACGGTGTCGACGCGGCGGGCGAGATCCAGGCCCTCCAGGAGAACATCAACACCATGATCGCCAACCTGCGCGACACCACCCTCGCCAACGAGGAGCAGGACTGGCTCAAGGGCAACCTGGCCCGCATCTCCGGCCTCATGCAGGGCAGGCGGGACCTGGACGACGTGGCCTCGCTCATCATGAGCGAGCTGACGCCGGTGGTCTCGGCCCAGCACGGCGCCTTCTTCGTGGCCATGCCGACGGGCTCCGCGCACAGCGACGCCGAGCTCGTGGGCGAGGGCGACGGCTCGTACGAGCTGCGGATGCGCGGGAGCTACGGATACTCCGCCGGGTCCATGCCGACCTCCTTCCGGCCCGGGGAGACCCTCATCGGGACGGCGGCGGAGGAGAAGCGGACGATCCAGGTCAACGTGCCGCCGGGCTATCTGAAGATCTCGTCGGGGCTCGGCGAGGCCGCGCCCGCGCACGTGATCGTGCTGCCGGTCCTCTTCGAGGGGAAGGTCCTCGGTGTGATCGAGCTGGCGTCCTTCCAGCCGTTCACGCAGATCCAGCGGGACTTCCTGAACCAGCTCGCCGAGCTGATCGCGACCACGGTCAACACCATCAGCGTCAACACCAAGACCGAGGTGCTGCTCCAGCAGTCGCAGAAGCTCACCGAGCAGCTCAAGGAGCGGTCGGCGGAGCTGGAGCACCGGCAGAAGGAGCTCCAGGGCTCCAACCTGGAGCTGGAGGAGAAGGCCGAGCTGCTCGCCCGGCAGAACCGCGACATCGAGGTGAAGAACACCGAGATCGAGGAGGCCCGGCAGGTCCTGGAGGAGCGGGCGGAACAGCTCGCCGTCTCCATGCGGTACAAGTCGGAGTTCCTCGCCAACATGTCGCACGAGCTGCGCACGCCGCTCAACTCGCTGCTGATCCTGGCCAAGTTGCTCGCGGACAACGCCGAGACCAACCTGACGCCGAAGCAGGTCGAGTTCGCGGAGACCATCCACGGGGCGGGCTCGGACCTGCTCCAGCTGATCAACGACATCCTCGACCTGTCGAAGGTCGAGGCGGGCAAGATGGACGTCTCGCCGACCCGCATCGCGCTCGTCCAGCTCGTCGACTACGTGGAGGCGACGTTCCGGCCGCTCACGGCGGAGAAGGGGCTCGACTTCTCGGTGCGGGTCTCGCCCGAGCTGCCGGCCACGCTCCACACCGACGAGCAGCGGCTGCTCCAGGTCCTGCGCAACCTGCTGTCCAACGCGGTGAAGTTCACCGACACGGGCGCGGTGGAGCTGGTGATCCGGCCGGCCGGTGCGGACGTGCCGCAGTCGATCCGGGAGCAGCTCCTGGAGGCGGGTTCGCTGCGCGACCCGGAGGCCGACCTGATCGCCTTCTCGGTCACCGACACCGGGATCGGGATCGCGGCGAGCAAGATGCGGGTCATCTTCGAGGCGTTCAAGCAGGCCGACGGCACGACCAGCCGGAAGTACGGCGGCACGGGTCTGGGCCTGTCGATCAGCCGGGAGATCGCGCGGCTGCTCGGCGGCGAGATCTTCGCGGCGAGCGAGCCCGGCCGCGGGTCGACGTTCACGCTCTACCTGCCGCTGAGCCCGACGGAGCTGCCGTCGGGCGGCTACGGGCAGGGCGCGCAGGACGCCGACGATCCGCAGCAGGGGGCCGAGGAGGAGGCGGCCGGGACCGTCGACCCGTTCCCGCAGTTCCCGCCGACGCCCGTGCGGACGGAGGCGCGGTCCGGGGCCGGGGCGCTGTTCCGGCACCGGCGGAAGGCCGCAGCGGAGGCGACGGGGGCGCGGGGCGCGGTTCCCGGGCAGGCCGGGCAGCAGAGCGCGGCGGACCGGGAGGAGCAGGAGGTCGAGCAGCCGCGCCGTACGTTCGGCTTCTCCGGCGAGAAGGTGCTGATCGTCGACGACGACATCCGCAACGTCTTCGCGCTCACCAGCGTCCTAGAGCAGCACGGGCTCGCGGTGCTCTACGCCGAGAACGGGCGGGAGGGCATCGAGGTCCTGGAGCAGCACGACGACGTCACGGTCGTGCTGATGGACATCATGATGCCGGAGATGGACGGGTACGCGACGACGACCGCGATCCGGCGCATGCCGCAGTTCGCGGGGCTGCCGATCATCGCGCTGACGGCGAAGGCGATGAAGGGCGACCGGGAGAAGGCGATCGAGTCGGGTGCCTCGGACTACGTGACGAAGCCGGTCGACCCCGATCACCTGCTGTCGGTCATGGAGCAGTGGATGCGGGGCGAGTGACTCCGCGCCGGGGGCCCGCGCCGTGCGCGGCGCGGACCCCCGGGCTCCGCCGGCCCCTGCCGGCCTGCTGCCGCCAGGGGTGTGTGAGAGGGCGGGATACGGGGAACCTTCTGGTCTCCCACCGCGTTTCCGCTACGTGCACAGTGACATCGCGGTGACAGGGTGTGGCGACGGGCGGGGTGCGGCTACGATGACCGGCACAAGGACGGACGGCGCTAGGGAGTCGTCTTCTGGGGCGGCGCCCGGTGCTTCCCCCGGTTCGGGGGTCCGGGGAGAGCCGTTGCCGGGACGAGGAGGACGGGGCATGGTGCAGAAGGCCAAGATCCTCCTGGTCGATGACCGGCCGGAGAATCTGCTGGCGCTGGAGGCCATTCTCTCCGCGCTCGATCAGACGCTGGTGCGGGCATCGTCCGGGGAGGAAGCGCTCAAGGCGCTGTTGACGGACGACTTCGCGGTCATCCTGCTCGACGTCCAGATGCCGGGAATGGACGGTTTCGAGACCGCCGCCCACATCAAGCGGCGCGAGCGGACCCGGGACATCCCGATCATCTTCCTCACCGCGATCAACCACGGCCCCCACCACACCTTCCGGGGGTACGCGGCCGGGGCGGTCGACTACATCTCCAAGCCCTTCGACCCGTGGGTGCTGCGGGCCAAGGTCTCCGTCTTCGTCGAGCTCTACATGAAGAACTGCAAGCTGCGCGAGCAGGCCGCCCTGCTGCGGCTGCAGTTGGAGGGCGGCGGCGAGGGCGGCCAGGGCAAGGAGGCCGCCGGGCTGCTCGCCGAGCTCTCCGCCCGGCTCGCGGCCGTCGAGGAGCAGGCCGAGGCCCTGTCGAAGCAGTTGGACGACGACTCCGCCGACGCGGCGGCCGTCGCCACCGCGGCGCATCTGGAGCGCAAGCTCACCGGGCTGCGCCGGGCCCTGGACGCGCTGGAGCCGGGCACGGGCGCCGCGCCGTCCCTGCCCGCCCAGAGCTGACCCGCCGTCACCCGTCTTTCCCGTCCGGCACGGATCGCCGTGATGCGGTGTCAGCACCGGGCTCCGGCACGGACGACACGAACGGGTGAGGGGGACGGGCGCTCCCCACACCCCTCTCCACACCGGTAACCTCGGCATCATGGCTTCACGTACGTCCGGCAAGGGTTCCCAGGGCACGGCGAAACCGCGCGCCGGCCGGACGACGGGTGCCGCGAAGAAGGCGGCGCCCGCGAAGTCCCCCGCGAAGAAGGCTCCGGCCAAGAAGGCTCCGGCCAAGAGGGCCGCGCCCGCCAAGCGCGCGCCCGCGCGGAAGACCGCCACGAAGAGGGCGGCCCCGCGCCCCGCCCCGTCCCCGACCGGGGGCGTCTACCGGCTCGCGCGCGGCGCCTGGCTCGGCCTCGCCCACGGGATCGGGGCGATGTTCCGGAGCATAGGACGCGGCGCCAAGGGGCTCGATCCCGCACACCGCAAGGACGGGCTCGCGCTGCTCCTCCTCGGCCTCGCGCTGATCGTCGCCGCCGGCACCTGGTCCAACCTGCGCGGACCGGTCGGCGACCTCGTCGAGATGCTCGTGACCGGATCCTTCGGCCGGCTCGACCTGCTCGTGCCCCTGCTCCTCGGCGCGATCGCCATCCGGCTCATCCTGTATCCGGAGAGGCCCGAGGCCAACGGCCGGATCAGCATCGGCCTCTCCGCACTCGTCATCGGCATCCTCGGACAGGTGCACATCGCCTGCGGTTCGCCGGGGCGCGGCGACGGCAGCGCGGCCATGCAGGACGCCGGCGGGCTCATCGGCTGGGCCGCGTCCCAGCCCCTCGTCTTCATGATGGGCGAGGTCCTCGCCGTACCGATGCTGGTGCTGCTCACCGTCTTCGGGCTGCTCGTGGTCACCGCCACCCCGGTCAACGCGATCCCGCAGCGGCTGCGTGCGCTCGGCGCCCGACTGGGCGTCGTCGAGCTCCCGTACGACCCGGCGGAGGCCGAGGAGTACGGGCACCCGGCCCACGAGGCGTACGACGAGGAGTGGCGGGACGCCGGACCGCGACCCGCACGGCCCGTACGGCGCCGCCCGGCCGGGCCCGCGGAGCCGTACGACGTCGACCGGGCCGAGGCGGAGGCGCCGGAGCGGCGCGGTCGCCCGGCCCGCCGGGGCACCGGGCGGAACGGCTCCGGCTCCGGCCTGGACCCCGTGGACGTCGCCGCGGCGGCCGCCGCCGCGCTCGACGGCGCCGTGCTGAACGGCATGCCGCCCTCGCCGATCGTCGCCGACCTGACCAAGGACGTCACCGCCGAGCGGAACGCCGCCGTGGCCGCCTCCCCGGCCCCGGTCGCGGAAGCCGCCGAGAAGGCCGCGCCCGTACCGCCGGCTCGCGGGGGAGAGCGCACCGGCGGCGTACCCGATCTGACCAAGCCGGCGCCCGAGCCGACCGACCTGCCGGCCCGGGCCGAGCAGCTCCAGCTCGCGGGCGACATCACGTACTCCCTGCCCTCGCTCGACCTGCTGGAGCGCGGCGGGCCGGGCAAGACCCGCAGCGCCGCCAACGACGCGGTCGTCGACGCGCTCTCCAACGTCTTCGCCGAGTTCAAGGTCGACGCGACCGTCACCGGCTTCACGCGCGGTCCGACGGTCACGCGGTACGAGGTCGAGCTCGGCCCGGCCGTGAAGGTCGAGAAGATCACGGCCCTGACCAAGAACATCGCCTACGCCGTGGCCTCGCCCGACGTGCGGATCATCTCGCCCATCCCCGGGAAGTCCGCCGTCGGCATCGAGATCCCGAACAGCGACCGCGAGATGGTCAACCTGGGGGACGTGCTGCGGCTCGCGGACGCGGCCGGGGACGAGCACCCGATGCTGGTCGCGCTCGGCAAGGACGTCGAGGGCGGCTACGTGATGGCCAACCTGGCGAAGATGCCGCACGTCCTGGTCGCCGGTGCCACGGGCTCCGGAAAGTCCTCGTGCATCAACTGCCTGATCACGTCGATCATGATAAGAGCGACCCCGGAGGACGTCCGGATGGTGCTGGTCGACCCCAAGCGGGTCGAGCTCACCGCCTACGAGGGCATCCCGCACCTGATCACCCCGATCATCACCAACCCCAAGCGGGCCGCCGAGGCGCTCCAGTGGGTCGTGCGCGAGATGGACCTGCGCTACGACGACCTGGCCGCCTTCGGCTACCGGCACATCGACGACTTCAACCAGGCCGTCCGGGACGGCAAGATCAAGCTGCCCGAGGGCAGCGAGCGCGAGCTCAACCCGTACCCGTACCTCCTGGTGATCGTCGACGAGCTGGCCGACCTGATGATGGTCGCCCCGCGCGACGTCGAGGACTCGATCGTCCGGATCACCCAGTTGGCGCGCGCCGCCGGCATCCACCTCGTGCTCGCCACCCAGCGGCCGTCCGTGGACGTCGTCACCGGTCTGATCAAGGCGAACGTGCCCTCGCGGCTCGCCTTCGCCACCTCCTCGCTCGCCGACAGCCGGGTCATCCTGGACCAGCCCGGCGCCGAGAAGCTGATCGGCAAGGGCGACGGGCTCTTCCTGCCCATGGGCGCCAACAAGCCCGTCCGCATGCAGGGCGCGTTCGTCACCGAGGACGAGGTCGCGGCCGTCGTGCAGCACTGCAAGGACCAGATGACGCCCGTCTTCCGGGACGACGTCACCGTCGGCACCAAGCAGAAGAAGGAGATCGACGAGGACATCGGCGACGACCTCGACCTGCTGTGCCAGGCGGCCGAGCTGGTCGTCTCGACGCAGTTCGGCTCCACCTCGATGCTCCAGCGGAAGCTGCGCGTGGGCTTCGCGAAGGCCGGCCGGCTGATGGACCTGATGGAGTCCCGGAACATCGTCGGACCGAGCGAGGGGTCGAAGGCGCGGGACGTGCTCGTCAAGCCGGACGAGCTGGACGGGGTCCTCGCCGTGATCCGGGGGGAGTCGGGGGAGTAGCCCGACCCGGGCCGCTCCCCCCCCGGTGGGTGTGGCCCCTCCGGGGCCGGGTACCCGATCGAGATCAGCCCGAGACTCACTCGTAAGGGAACGGTGGGCAACCGTTTCCCCTGGCCGTACGTCAAGTTGGAGGAAGGGACAGCAGGATGTCCCAGCCTCATGGCGTACAAACAGCACCCGCCCGGTTGCCCCACCCTTTCGTACCACCCATAGACTGAACGTCCAGCAGGTGGCTACACGCTCGAAAGGCGCTCTCGTGTCCATCGGCAACTCCCCCGAAGACGACCGGACCTTCCCGGCAGACGACCGGGACTCGATCGGTCGTGCCCTCCAGCAGGCCCGAATCGCCGCCGGTCTCACCGTCGAAGAGGTCAGTGCCTCCACCCGTGTCCGGATTCCGATCGTGCACGCGATCGAGGAGGACGACTTCTCGCGCTGTGGCGGCGACGTCTACGCCCGCGGCCACATCCGTACCCTCGCGCGTGCCGTCGGCCTCGATCCGGCTCAGCTGATCGAGCAGTACGACGCCGAGCACGGTGGTCGTCCCGCGCCCACCCCCGCCGCCCCGCTCTTCGAGGCGGAACGCATCCGCCCCGAGCCGCGCCGGCCCAACTGGACCGCCGCGATGGTCGCGGCCATCGTCGCCGTCGTCGGTTTCGTCGGCTTCACGATGTTCAACGGCAACGGTGCCTCGAACGGGACCACCGTGGCCGACGGCGGCCCGGCGCCCGCCCCGGAGAAGGCCACCTCCGCGGCCAAGCCGAAGCCGGTCAGGCCCGCCGCGCCCAAGCCCACCGAGAGCGCGATCGCCGCGGTCCCGCGGGACAAGGTCACGGTCAAGCTCTCCGCGATCGACGACAAGAGCTGGATCTCGGCCAAGGCGCACGACGGCAAGCTCCTCTTCGACGGGCTCCTCCTCAAGGGCGAGTCCAAGACCTTCCAGGACGACGAGCGCGTGGACCTGGTCCTCGGCAACGCCGGTGCGATCGAGCTCTACGTGAACGGCAAGAAGCTCGCCGACAAGTTCGAATCCGGCCAGGTCGAGCGGCTCAGCTACACCAAGGGCGACCCCGAGGCCGGCTGAGCCCCGTGATGTGACCTCCGTCGCGCAGGTGAACCCTGCGCGACGGGGGAACGGCCGGGACGAAGTAGTCTTGAGTCCATGCCCGAACGCCGTACCGTCGCCCTTGTCACTCTTGGCTGCGCCCGTAACGAGGTGGACTCGGAGGAGCTCGCAGGCCGCTTGGCAGCGGACGGCTGGGAGCTCGTCGAGAACGCCGAGGAAGCGGACGTCGCCGTCGTCAACACCTGCGGATTCGTCGAGGCCGCCAAGAAGGACTCCGTCGACGCCCTCCTCGAAGCCAATGATCTGAAGGACCACGGCAGGACCCAGGCCGTCGTCGCCGTCGGCTGCATGGCCGAGCGGTACGGCAAGGAGCTCGCCGAAGCCCTCCCGGAGGCCGACGGCGTCCTCGGCTTCGACGACTACGCCGACATCTCCGACCGCCTCCGGACCATCCTCAGCGGCGGCAGCGTCGAGGCGCACGCCCCGCGCGACCGGCGCAAGCTGCTGCCGCTGTCCCCCGTGGAGCGCCAGGAGGCCGCCGCGGCCGTGGCCCTGCCGGGACACGGCGACACCGCCGAGGCGCCCGCCGAGGCCCCGGCCGACCTGCCCGAGGGGATCGCGCCCGCCTCCGGGCCCCGCGCCCCCCTCCGCCGCCGTCTGGACACCAGCCCCGTCGCCTCCGTGAAGCTGGCCTCCGGCTGCGACCGCCGCTGCTCCTTCTGCGCCATCCCCTCCTTCCGGGGCTCCTTCGTCTCGCGCCGTCCCTCGGACGTGCTGAACGAGACGCGCTGGCTCGCCGAGCAGGGCGTCAAGGAGGTCATGCTGGTCTCCGAGAACAACACCTCCTACGGCAAGGACCTCGGCGACATCCGACTCCTGGAGAGCCTGCTGCCCGAGCTGGCCTCGGTGGACGGCATCGAGCGCGTCCGCGTGAGCTACCTCCAGCCCGCCGAGATGCGCCCGGGCCTGATCGACGTCCTCACGTCGACCGAGAAGGTCGTGCCCTACTTCGACCTGTCCTTCCAGCACAGCGCCCCGGACGTGCTGCGGGCCATGCGCCGCTTCGGCGACACCGACCGCTTCCTGGAGCTCCTGGAGACCATCCGCTCCAAGGCCCCCACGGCCGGTGCCCGGTCCAACTTCATCGTCGGCTTCCCCGGCGAGACCGAGGCGGACTTCGCCGAGCTGGAACGCTTCGTCACCCACGCGCGCCTCGACGCCATCGGTGTCTTCGGCTACTCCGACGAGGACGGCACCGAGGCCGCCACGTACGAGCACAAGCTCGACCAGGACGTCGTCGACGAGCGGCTCGCCCACCTCTCCCGGCTCGCCGAGGAGCTCACCGCACAGCGCGCGGAGGAGCGACTCGGAGAGACCCTGGAAGTACTCGTCGAATCCTTCGACGAGGAGGACGGCTGGATCGGCCGCGCCGCCCACCAGGCGCCCGAGACCGACGGGCAGGTGGTCCTCACCACGGCCGACGGTACGAGCCCCGACCTGGCCCCTGGCCGTATGGTCAGTGCGAAGGTCGTCGGCACGGAGGGCGTCGACCTGGTGGCCGAGTGTCTTTTCGAGGAGGCGGGCAGATGACCGGAGTCCCGGCATCCGCGACGGGCGGGACCGGTAGGCCGGCGGCGCCCCGCGGCAAGCTGGGCGCGGCGGCCGTCAACCAGGCCAGCCTGTGGAACATCGCGAACATCCTCACCATGATCCGGCTCGTCCTCGTGCCGGGCTTCGTGGTGCTGCTGCTCCAGGACGGCGGGCACGACCCGGTGTGGCGGGCCTGGGCCTGGGCGGCGTTCGCGGTGGCCATGATCACGGACGTCTTCGACGGGCACCTCGCCCGCACGTACAACCTGGTCACCGACTTCGGGAAGATCGCCGACCCGATCGCCGACAAGGCGATCATGGCCGCCGGACTCGTCTCGCTCTCCGCGCTCGGGGACCTTCCCTGGTGGGTGACCTCGGTCATCCTGGCCCGTGAGCTCGGCATCACCCTGATGCGGTTCTGGGTCATCCGGCACGGGGTCATCCCCGCCAGCCGCGGCGGCAAGATGAAGACGCTCGCCCAGGGCACCGCCGTCGGCATGTACGTCCTCGTGCTCACCGGGCCGCTGGCCACCCTCCGCTTCTGGGTGATGGCGCTGGCCGTCGTGCTGACGGTCGTCACCGGTCTGGACTACGTACGGCAGGCGGTCGTCCTGCGCCGCAAGGGGCTCGCGGCGGAGCGGACGGCCGCGCGGTCGGAGACGGCGGCGCGATGAGCGAGGCCGCCCGGGTCCTGGAGCTGCTCGCGGAGCGTGAGCAGACGGTGGCCGCCGCGGAGTCCCTCACGGGCGGTCTCGTGGCCGCCGAGCTCACCGGGGCGCCCGGCTCCTCGGTGTCCTTCCTGGGCTCGGTCGTCGCCTACGCCACCGCCCTCAAGCACGAGCTCCTGGGCGTCGACGCGGCCCTGCTCGCGGAGCGCGGAGCGGTGGATCCCGAGGTCGCGCTGCAGATGGCGGCCGGTGTGCGGGACCGGCTCGGCGCCGACTGGGGCATCTCGACGACCGGGGTCGCGGGGCCCGCCGAGCAGGACGGACAGCCCGTCGGAACGGTCTACGTGGCGGTCGCGGGACCGGCCGCGACGAGCGCCCGCGCCGGGAAAGTGGTCTCGTTGAGGTTGAACGGCGGCCGTAAGGACATCCGTAGAGAGAGCGTACGGAGCGTGCTGGAACTGCTCCGTGAGGAACTCTCGGGAAATGCGCGGGCACAGGATACGGAACACAACGGGGGGAATTGATGTTTGCAGCCCTGAGTGAACACGACATCGCTCCCCGCACGGCCGCAGCGCGAGGCGGTACGGTGGGGCGTGAAGGATGCGGCTACGCGGTCCGAGGAGGGAGCCACCGATGATCCTGCTCCGTCGCCTGCTGGGTGACGTGCTGCGTCGGCAGCGCCAGCGCCAGGGCCGTACTCTGCGCGAAGTCTCCTCGTCCGCCCGAGTCTCGCTCGGCTATCTCTCCGAGGTGGAGCGGGGGCAGAAGGAGGCTTCCTCCGAACTGCTCTCCGCGATCTGCGACGCGCTGGACGTACGGATGTCCGAGCTCATGCGCGAAGTGAGCGACGAGCTGTCGCTGGCCGAACTGGCCGAGTCGGCAGCGTCGAGCGAACCGGTACCGACGCCGGTGCGCCCGATGCTCAATTCGGTGTCGGTGACGTCGGTGGCCGGTGTGCCCACCGAGCGGGTGACCATCAAGGCGCCCGCGGAAGCGGTGGACGTCGTCGCTGCCTGAACCGAAGTGGGGCGAAGCCCCGGTCGGTGCCCTGTTCACGGGGTGCTGACCGGGGCTTTTCTCATTTTCGGTCGCGTTCGCCGGGGTTCGGACCGGTCTTCCTGAGATGCCGGGTTCCGGGATGGCGTGCCATGGTGGAAGGACGTCCGACTGGGCCGTGTGCGCCGGGTCTGCCACCGGTGCGCCCTCCCGCAGGGTGATCCTGCCGGTCTAGCGTCGACCGCAGGAGGCGGCCATGGTACGGCGACGGGTTCCGCTGGTGACGCTCGCTCTGTTCGCGTGCGGCCTTGCGGCCGGAGGGCTCTGGTGGTGGGCGGTGCTGCGTCTGCTGCTCGCGCCGGGCGAGTCCGGGTCGGTCGAGGGGGCGATGGCCGCGGGCGGCTGGGGACTGAGCCTGCTGCCGGTGCACGTGGCGTCCTCATCGGGACGGCGCGGTGCGGCCACCCCTGCCGGACGGGCCGCGGGGTTCTTCGCGTCGGGGCTTCCCGGTGCCGTCGCCCGGCGGGTCGCCGGCCGGGGGATCGTCGGCCGGGCGGTCACCAGGGCATCGCGACGCCGCCGTTGGGGCGGAGGATCTGACCGGTCGTGAACGCGGAGGCGTCGGAGGCGAGGTGCAGGACCGCGTGCGCGACGTCCTCGGCCTCGCCGACCCGCCCCAGCGGCGAGTGGCGGACCATCGCGGCCTCGGCCTGCAGTTGGGCGGCCGGCTCGTGGCGGTCCGTCATGGGGGTGCGGATCCAGCCCGGGGCGACCGCGTTGACCCGGATGCCGTGCGGGCCCGCCTCCGTCGCCAGGGTCTTCGTCAGTTGGACGACGGCCGCCTTGGTGACGCTGTAGCAGAGCAGGCCCGGGCTCGCGGTGTCCATCGCGCCCGAGGCCATCGTCACGATCGAGCCGGGAACGCCCGAGGCGATCATCGAACGGGCCGCCTCCTGGCAGGCGTAGAGCACGCCCTTGAAGTTGACGGCGAGGACGCGGTCGAGGTCCTCGTCCCGGGTGTCCAGGACCGTGCTCGTGTGCATGATCCCGGCGATGGCGGCCATGACGTGGAGCGGGCCGGCGGCGCGGACGGCCGACGCCAGGGCGGTCCTGTCGGTGACGTCCAGGGGGTGGGTGTGCGCGGTGCCGCCCTGCCGGGCGATCAGGGACGCGGTCTCCCCGAGGCCGTCCTCGTCGCGGTCGGCGCAGTGGACGGTGGCGCCGGCCCGCGCGAGGAGGGCAGCGGTGGCGCGGCCGATGCCGCTCGCGGCGCCCGTGACGAACGCGGTGCGGCCGGTCAGGTCGTACGCCGGGAGGGTCGTCGTCATGTCCGGACCGTACGACCGGATCTGACGACCCGTCAATCGGTGTGACCGCTCCTGCCGGGCTTTCCGTCCCGGCCTCCGTCGGGTCCCCGCTGACAGCCGGGGCACCAGTACGTGACCCGGTCGCCGAGCTCCGCCTTGCGGATCGGGGTGCCGCAGCGGAGGCAGGGCCGGCCCTCGCGGCCGTAGACGTGGAGCGGCGTGCCCGGGCGGCGCACGGTGGTGGTGCGCCGGTCCGGACGGTCCTTGTTCGCGTCGAGCAGGCGATGGGCCGTGGCGACCAGACGGGCCGGGACCTCCGGGGCGAGTTCGCCCACCGGGAGCCAGGGGGTGACGGCGGCCAGGAAGGCCAGCTCCGACTTGTACACGTTGCCGATGCCGGCCAGGTTGCGCTGGTCGAGCAGGGCCTCGCCGAGGGAGCGTTCCGGATCGGCGCCCAGCCGCCGGACGGCCTCCTCCGGATCCCAGTCCGGGCCGAGCAGGTCCGGGCCCAGGTGGCCGACGACACGGGACTCCTCGGCGGTACGGACGAGCTCCAGGACGGGGAGGCGGTAGCCGTACGCGGTGGACTCGGCGTTCCCGAGGATCGCCCGGATCTGGTGCTCGGGGCCGCCGCGCGGGCGCTCCCCGGTGGCGTACACCCGCCAGGCGCCGTCCATCCGCAGATGCGAGTGGAGGGTGAGCCCGCCCTCGATCCGGGCCAGCAGGTGCTTGCCGCGCGGGGTGACGTCGAGGAGCGTGCGGTCGGTGAGGTCGGCGGTCGCGAACCGGGGCACGCGGAGGTCCGCGCGGGTCAGGACCCGCCCGGCGAGCGCGGCGTGCAGGCGGTGGGCGGCCTGCCAGACGGTGTCTCCTTCGGGCACGGGTCCATTGTGGGGCAGGGGCGCCTTGCGGCGCCTCGGGGTCCGTCGTGGGTCCGTCGTGGGCGGTCGGTTCCGGTGAGGCGGGGTCCCGGTGGGCGGCGCCCTCGCTGGGGCACCGCAGGGGCGGGGGCGCCTGTGTGGGCGGAGGCCGCCCGCACGGGTGGGGGTGCCTGTGCGGGTGCGGGCCGTCTGTGCGGTTGGGGGGGGCGCCCGTGCGGTGGGTCAGGGGCGGAGGCGGAGGCCTCTGGGGGTGGCCAGGAAGCCGGCCGCTTCCAGGGGGCGGGCCAGGGGGGACGTCAGGGACGTGGCGCCGTTGATCCGCTCCACCGTGACCGAGCCCAGAACGCCCGCCCTCGCCGACTCGGCCAGCGCCTCCGCCGCCGCCCCCAGGGCCGGGTCGTCCGGGTCCGTCGGCCAGGAGAGGAGCGTCTTGCCGCCGCGCTCCATGTAGAGCGCGAGCTCGCCGTCCACCAGGACCACCAGTGCGCCCGCCTTGCGGCCCGGCTTGTGCCCGGCGCCCGTCGGCGGCTCGGGCCAGGACAGCGCCGCGCCGTACGCGTTCGCCGGATCGGCGGCGGCGAGGACCAGGGCGCGCGGTCCCGTCGCCGCCTCGGCGCCCCGGTCGCGGGCGGTCGCCGCCGCCCGCAGCCGGTCCACGGCCCCGTCCATCGCGAACTGGGCCGCGCCGAGCCCCTCCACGACGTAACCGCGCCGGGCCTGCCCGCTGTCCTCGAAGGCGGCCAGGATCCGGTACGTGGCCGAGAAACCGCCCTCCACGCCCTCGGCGGCCACCGCGCCCCGGGTGACCACGCCGTGCCGGTCCAGGAGGGTGCGGGCCAGGGCGTGCGCCCGGTGCGTCGGCTCCGGCTCGGGGGGAGGCAGGAGGGACCAGCGGCCGGAGACCGTCGGCGGACCCGTACGCGAGGCGGGACGGGCCGCGGCGGCCGGCGTGCCGTACCGGCCGCGCGGGACCGTGCGCCGCGCGCGGTGGGCGGTGGAACCGGCCGTGCGGCCCGAACCGAGGAGCGCGCGCAGCGGGGCCAGGGTGTCGTTGGTGAGCCGGCCCGACCAGGCCAGGTCCCAGAGGGCGTCGGCGAGCTGCGGATCGGTGGCGTCCGGGTGGGTGGTGGCCCGGATCTGGTCGGCGATCTGCCGGAAGAACAGGCCGTACCCGCCGGAGAGGGCGGTGAGCACCGACTCGTGCAGGGCGGACGTCTCCAGCGGGTGCGGCGGCGGGAGGAGCAGGGGCGCCGCGTCCGCGAGGTAGAGCGAGACCCAGCCGTCCTTGCCGGGCAGCGAACCGGCGCCCGCCCAGACGACCTCGCCGGTGGTCGTCAGCTCGTCGAGCAGCGCGGGGACGTAGCCCCGGACCCGGGACGGCAGGATCAGCTTCTCCAGGGCCGAGGCCGGGACCGGCGCGCCCTGGAGCTGCTCGATCGCGCGCGCCAGGCCGTCGATGCCGCGCAGGCTGTTGCTCCCCAGGTGCTGCCACTGCGGCAGGAAGGTGGCGAGGGCCGCCGGGGGCACCGGCTCCAGCTCCTGGCGCAGGGCCGCCAGGGAACGGCGCCGCAGCCGCCGCAGCACGGTCGCGTCGCACCATTCCTGGCCGATCCCGGAGGGGTGGAACTCACCCTGCACGACCCTGCCCGAGGCGGCGAGGCGCTGGAGGGCGCCGTCGGTGACGGCCGCGCCGAGGCCGAAGCGGGCGGCGGCCCCGGAGGAGGTGAACGGGCCGTGCGTGCGCGCGTGACGCGCGAGCAGGTCGCCCAGCGGGTCCTTGACCGGCTCCGTGAAGGCCTCGGGCACGCCGACCGGCAGGGCCGTGCCCAGGGCGTCCCGGAGCCGGCCCGCGTCCTCGATCGCCGCCCAGTGGTCACGGCCGCCGATCCGCACCCGGATCGCACGCCGGGCCGCCTCGAGCTCGGACGGCCAGCCCGCCTCGGCGCCGCGCTCGGCCAGCTCCTCGTCCGTCAGCGGCCCGAGGACCCGCAGCAGGTCGGCGACGCCCTCCACGTCCTTGATCCGCCGGTCCTCGGTCAGCCACTGGAGCTCCCGCTCCAGTTCCGCCAGGACCTCGGGGTCGAGCAGCTCCCGCAGCTCCGCCTGGCCCAGGAGCTCCGCGAGCAACCGGGAGTCCAGCGAGAGCGCTGCCGCCCGCCGCTCGGCGAGCGGTGAGTCGCCCTCGTACAGGAACTGCGCCACGTACCCGAAGAGGAGCGAGCGGGCGAAGGGCGAGGGCTCGGGGGTGGTGACCTCGACGAGCCGCACCCGGCGGGCCTCGATGTCCCCCATCAGTTCCGTCAGGCCGGGGAGGTCGAAGACGTCCTGGAGGCACTCGCGGACGGCCTCCAGGACGATCGGGAACGAGCCGAACTCGCTCGCCACCTGGAGGAGCTGGGAGGCCCGCTGCCGCTGCTGCCAGAGCGGGGTGCGCTTGCCCGGGTTGCGCTTGGGCAGCAGCAGGGCGCGGGCCGCGCACTCGCGGAAGCGGGAGGCGAACAGCGCGGAGCCGCCCACCTGGTCGGTGACGATCTGCCCGATCTCGCCCCGGTCGAAGAGGGCGTCGGCCGCGCCGACGGGCGCCTTGTCCGCGTCGTACGCCGCGTCCGGGTGCCGGCCCGGATCGACCGGCTCGGAGTCGAGCAGGTCCAGGCCCATGTCCAGGCCCATCAGGTCGGCGTCCGGCAGGCGCAGCACGATGCCGTCGTCCGCGTGCATCACCTGCGCGTCCATGCCGTACCGCTCGGCGAGCCGCGCGCCGAGCGCCAGCGCCCACGGGGCGTGCACCTGCGCCCCGAAGGGGGAGTGGATGACGACCCGCCAGTCCCCGAGCTCGTCGCGGAAGCGCTCGACCAGGATCGTCCGGTCGTCCGGCACGTGGCCGCAGGCCTCGCGCTGCTCCCTGAGGTACGCGAGGACGTTCGCCGCGGCCCAGCCGTCCAGGCCCGCGGCGAGCAGCCGCAGGCGCGCGTCCTCGTCCCCGAGGGCGCCGACCTCGCGGAGGAACGCGCCCACCGCACGCCCCAGTTCGAGCGGGCGGCCCAGCTGGTCGCCCTTCCAGAAGGGCAGCCGGCCCGGCACGCCCGGCGCGGGGGAGACGAGCACCCGGTCCCGGGTGATGTCCTCGATCCGCCAAGAGGTGGTGCCCAGCGTGAAGACGTCGCCGACCCGCGACTCGTACACCATCTCCTCGTCGAGCTCGCCGACCCGGCCCCCGCCCTTCTTGGGGTCCGCGCCCGCCAGGAAGACGCCGAACAGGCCCCGGTCGGGGATCGTGCCGCCCGAGGTGACCGCGAGCCGCTGCGCGCCGGGCCGCCCCGTGACCGTCCCGGCCACCCGGTCCCAGACCACGCGCGGGCGCAGCTCGGCGAAGGCGTCCGAGGGATAGCGGCCGGCCAGCATGTCGAGGACGCCCGTGAACGCCGACTCGGGCAGGGACGAGAAGGGCGCCGCCCTGCGCACCACCGCGAGCAGGTCGTCCACCTGCCAGGTGTCGAGCGCGACCATCGCGACTAGCTGCTGCGCGAGGACGTCCAGCGGATTGGCGGGGATCCGCATCGACTCGATCCCGCCGGAACGCATCCGCTCGGTGACCACGGCCGCCTGCACCAGGTCGCCCCGGTACTTGGGGAAGACCACGCCCGTCGACACGGCGCCGACCTGGTGCCCGGCCCGGCCCACGCGCTGGAGCCCGGAGGCGACCGAGGGCGGCGACTCGACCTGCACCACCAGGTCGACCGCGCCCATGTCGATGCCCAGCTCCAGGCTGGAGGTGGCCACCACGGCGGGCAGCCGGCCCGCCTTCAGGTCCTCCTCCACCTGGGCGCGCTGCTCCTTCGACACCGAGCCGTGGTGGGCCCGGGCGAGCAGCGGCGGGGCGCCCTGCGCCGCCCCCGACTGGGCCATCACCTGGGCCGGGGACGCCCCCTCGGGGAGCGGCTCGCCGGTCGCCCGCTCGTACGCGATCTCGTTGAGCCGGTTGCACAGGCGCTCGGCGAGCCGGCGGGAGTTCGCGAAGACGATCGTGGAGCGGTGGGACTGGACGAGGTCGGCGATCCGCTCCTCGACCTGCGGCCAGATCGACGGCTTGTCCCCGCCGTCCTTGCCCTCCGAGGCGGGAGAACCCCCCAGCTCGCCCATGTCCTCGACGGGGACGACGACGGAGAGGTCGAACTCCTTGCCCGACGGCGGCTGCACGATCTCCACGGCGCGCCCCGGGGAGAGGTAGCGGGCCACCTCGTCGACCGGGCGGACCGTGGCCGACAGCCCGATCCGGCGCGCCGGGCGGGGCAGCAGCTCGTCGAGCCGCTCCAGGGAGAGGGCCAGGTGCGCGCCCCGCTTCGTGCCCGCCACCGCGTGGACCTCGTCCAGGATGACCGTCTCCACGCCCGCCAGCGCCTCGCGCGCGGCGGACGTCAGCATCAGGAACAGGGACTCGGGGGTGGTGATCAGGATGTCCGGCGGCCGGGTCGCGAGCGCCCGGCGCTCGGCCGCCGGGGTGTCCCCGGACCGGATCCCGACCCGGACGTCCGGCTCGGGCAGGCCCAGTCGCACCGACTCCTGGCGGATGCCGGTCAGCGGCGAGCGCAGGTTCCGCTCGACGTCCACGGCGAGGGCCTTCAGCGGCGACACGTACAGCACGCGGCACCGCTTCCTCGCCTCGGCGGGCGGCGGGGAGGAGGCGAGCCGGTCCAGGGAGGCGAGGAACGCCGCCAGCGTCTTGCCCGAGCCGGTCGGCGCGACGACGAGGACGTCGGAACCCGCGCCGATGGCCCGCCAGGCGCCCTCCTGCGCCGCCGTGGGCGCGGTGAAGGCCCCGGTGAACCAACCACGGGTCGCGGGGGAGAACGAGTCGAGCGCGGACCTGACCATGCCCCCCATCGTGCACCCGGCCACTGACAACCGCCCGGACCTGGGGGAATCCCCGTCGTCGCGTGGCGTCGGAGGGGCGCAGAATGGGGGAATGGCCAGGGGCACGGAGAAGGACGGCGCGAGCGGGGAGCGGGCACGGTACTGGCAGTACGCCGAACTGCCCGGGGTCGACCTGCTGCACGCCCACTACGTCCGCAAGGCCTTCGCCCGGCACACCCACGAGTCCTTCGTCTTCGCCGCCGTCACCGAGGGCGTCGAGGCCTTCCACTACCGTGACGAGCTCGTCCACGCGGGCCCCGGGCAGATCGCCCTGGTCAACCCGGACACCCCGCACACCGGGCACGCGGCCGTGCCCGAGGGCTGGACCTACCGGACGATCTACCCGGACGCGGAGATCGTCCGGTCGATCGCCGCCGACACCGTCGCCCTGCGCGGCGAGGCCGGCTTCACCTCGCCCGTCGTCGACGACCCGTACGCCGCACAGCTCGTCGTCGGCGTCCACCGGGCCGCGGAGGAGGGCAACGCGCTCGCCGCGGACAGCCTCCTGCGGCTGGTCACCGCCCGGCTGCTGCGCAGCCACGGCGGGATCGTCACCCCGCTCCCGCCCCGCTCGGCGGGCGCCCGGAACGCGGCACGCGCGCGTGACGTCCTGGAGGCCGGGATGGTCGAGCCGCCGACCCTGGAGCGGCTCGCCTCCGACCTCGGCACCAGCCCGTTCGCCCTGCTCCGGGCCTTCCGCGAGGCGTACGGGATGCCTCCGCACACCTGGCTCACCGACGCGCGCGTACGCCGGGCCAGACAGCTCCTCGACGCGGGGACGCCCCCGGCGGAGGCGGCCGCAGCCGTCGGCTTCACCGACCAGTCGCACCTCAGCCGGCACTTCACCCGCAGCGTCGGGGTGCCGCCGGGCGCCTACCGGCGCGCGCGGGGCACGGGGCGACACACCCCGCGGACCGGCACGTGAGCGCCGGCGGGCGGCTCCGCAGGCCGGCATGAGGGGCGGCGGGCGGCTCCGCAGGCCGGCGCGTGAGCGTCGGGGGCCGGGCCCCGCAGGTCGGCGCGCGAGGATCGGTGGGCGGCTCCGCAGGGCGGTGCAAGAACGTACAAGACCGGGCCGGCACCGGCCCCGTAACGTCCCTGACGTGGCAGAACAGACAGCACCCCCCGTCATACGCGACGACGTCCCGGACAAGCCCGACGCGGCCGTCGTCCGTGACGCGCTCGGTGTCGGCGTCGCCGTCGGGCTCTCCGGCTTCGCCTTCGGCGTGACCTCGGCGGGCTCCGGCCTCAGCGTCCTCCAGACCTGCGTCCTCAGCCTGCTCGTCTTCACCGGCGCCTCGCAGTTCGCGCTGGTCGGAGCGCTCGCCGCCGGCGGCAACCCCTTCACGGCCGCCGCCGGCGCCTTCTTCCTGGGCACCCGCAACGCCTTCTACGGGCTGCGGCTCTCCCAGCTCCTCGCCCTGCCGAAGGCCGTCAGGCCCTTCGCGGCGCACTGGGTGATCGACGAGACCACGGCCGTCGCGCTCCCCCAGCCGACCCGCCGGGCCGCCCGGATCGGCTTCACCGTCACCGGCCTCGCCCTGTACGTCCTGTGGAACCTGACCACGCTCCTCGGGGCCCTCGGCGCCGAGGCGATCGGCGACACCGCGGCCTGGGGCCTCGACGCCGCCGGCCCCGCCGTCTTCCTGGCCCTGCTCGCCCCCATGCTGAAGTCCGCCACCGAGCGCGCCACCGCCGGGATCGCCGTCCTGCTCGGCCTCGGGCTGCTGCCCGTCCTGCCCGCGGGCGTCCCGGTCCTCGCCGCCGCCCTCGCCGCGCCCGCCGTGCTCTGGGCCCGGGGTCGGCGCACCGCCCCCACCGGACGAGAGGAGGACCCCCGATGAACGTCTGGATCGCGATCGCCCTCACCGCCGCCGGGTGCTACCTCGTCAAGCTCCTCGGCCTGCTCGTGCCCGCGGGAGCGCTGGAACGCCCGCTCGTCCGGCGGCTCGCCGCCCTGCTCCCCGTCGCGCTCCTGGCCGCGCTCACCGCCCAGCAGACCTTCAGCGCGGGCGGCGACCTCGTCCTGGACGCCCGGGCCGCCGGGCTCGCCGCGGCCGCCGTCGCACTCGTCCTGCGCGCGCCCTTCCTGGTCGTCGTGGGCGCGGCCGTCGCCGTCACGGCGGGGGTCCGGGCCCTGGGCTGGTGACGGCGACGGCCGCGCCCCTCCGCCCCGCGGCGGGCCCGCCGCAGGGCCGGGCCCGGCCGTCCCGCCTCAGTTGATGGCGCGGCCGTGCGCCCGGAGGGTCCGCAACGCCTCCACGGTGGCGATCGGGCGCCACTCCAGGGCCGAGCCGGGCGCCCAGGCGTCCCGGCGGGACGGCCAGCCGCCGTCCTCCCGCTGGTCGGCTTCGAGCCGGTCGAGCGAGCGGGCCATCTCCGCGTCCGTGAACCAGCGCCCGGCGAGCGAGTCCGGCACGCGCGCGTAGTCGTGCGGATGGAGGACCTCGCCGGGCGCGTACCCGTCCGCGACCGAGTGGTCCTCGGGCTGGTCGGGGTCCAGGACGACGAGCCGCCGTTCACGGACGAGCCGTCCGAGCCGGTCGGCGGCGGCCTCCGCGCGCGGGCGGTCGGGAGCCCCGTCCAGGAAGGCGACGGCGGCCTGGATCTCGTACGGATGCGACTTCTCGAGCGACTCCACGGCCGACCAGCAGAACTCGGTGGCCCGGAACAGCCACGCGTGCCACACCTGGTTGCGGTGCAGCACGCCGACCACCGGGCCGGTCGAGAGCAGCGCGCTCGGCGGGGAGTCGACGACCGGGAGGAAGGGCGCCGAGGGGTAGCCGCGCTGGGAGGGGTGGATCGCCGGAAGCGCCCCGTCGTGCGTGGACACCTCCGTGAGGTAGCGGCAGATCCGCTCCACGCGCAGTCCGCCGCAGCGGCCGATGCTGTCCAGGACCCGCAGCCCGTGCGCGGTGTGCAGGGGCTGGCTCACCGGGCCGCGCAGATCCGGTTCGAGGGCGTGTCCGTAGCCGCCGTCCTCGTTGAGGTACGCCGTGAGGGCCGTTTCGACCTGGTCCGGGCCACCGCGCAGGAAGTGGTAGGCGAACCGGCGCTGTTCGAGGACGCGGGCCGTCAGCCAGACGAAGCGCTCGGCGCGGGCCAGGGGAGTCGAGGGCGGGGCAGGGAGGGGTTTTTCGGCCATGCTCCGACCGTAGGGCGGAAAGGCGCGGTGACAAGGCCTGCGGAGCGGGCTGCACTCTTCGGAGCGGGATACTGGATTCATGCGGTTGACGATTTTCTGGGAACGGATGGCCGACCACTTCGGCGCGTCCTACGCCGAGTCCTTCGCGCGCGACCACGTGATGGCGGAGCTCGGGGGCAGGACGGTACGGGAGGCGCTGGACGCCGGCTGGGAGGCGAAGGACGTGTGGCGCGCCGTCTGCGCGGCCGTCGACGTGCCGGCCGACAAGCGGTGACCGGAAGACGAACCGCCGGGTGACCGCGGGGGATCTCGCGGGGGTCCCGGGTGGAATGTCCGCGCGGTGCGCGAGACTGGCGGGGTGGCCCCGACTGACGACACCGACAAGACCGAACCGAACGACGTGCCCGACGTGCCGGAAGCCTCGGGCGCGACGGCTTCCCCGGAGCCGGTGGCCGGCGGGACGACTCCCCCCGCCCCGGAGCCCGTCGCGGGCGGAACGGCCTCCCCGGGCCCGGCTCCGGCCCCCGCGCCGTCGGAGGCGACGGCCGGGCCGACCGCCGGGTCCGCGCGGATGCCGCGCTGGCTGCCCCGCGCGCTCGTGCTCGCCCTCGCGCTCTACGCCGTCTTCCAGCTGGGCAACTGGGCCTTCCACCAACTCGTCGGCCTGCTCGTCAACATCCTGCTGGCCTTCTTCCTCGCCCTCGCCATCGAGCCGGCCGTCGGACGCATGGCGGCGCGCGGCATGCGCCGCGGGCTCGCCACCTTCTTCGTCTTCTTCGCCGTCGCGGTCTTCGGCCTCGGCTTCGTCGTCCTCCTCGGCTCGATGCTGGCCGGCCAGATCGTGGACATGGTCGAGAACTTCCCGAAGTACCTCGACTCGCTGATCAACTGGATCAACCAGAACTTCCACACGGACCTCTCGCGCGTCGAGGTCCAGGACAGCGTCCTGAGCTCCGCCTGGCTGCAGAAGTACGTGCAGAACAGCGCGGCCGGCGTCCTCGACGTCTCCGCCACCGTCCTCGGCGGCCTGTTCCGGCTCCTGACGATCTTCCTCTTCGCGTTCTACTTCGCGGCCGACGGGCCCCGGCTGCGCCGCGCGCTCTGTTCCGTCCTGCCGCCCGCCCGGCAGGCCGAGGTGCTGCGGGCGTGGGAGATCGCGGTCGACAAGACCGGCGGCTACCTCTACTCGCGCGGGCTGATGGCCCTGATCTCGGGCGTCGCGCACTTCGTGCTCTTCGAGATCCTGGGCGTGCCGTACGCCCCGGCGCTCGCCGTGTGGGTCGGCCTCGTCTCGCAGTTCATCCCGACCATCGGCACCTATCTCGCCGGCGCCCTGCCGATGCTGATCGCCTTCACGGTCAACCCCTGGTACGCGCTGTGGGTGCTCGGCTTCGTCGTGGTCTACCAGCAGTTCGAGAACTACATGCTCCAGCCGAAGCTCACCTCGAAGACCGTGGACATCCACCCGGCGGTGGCCTTCGGCTCGGTCATCGCGGGGACGGCCCTGCTCGGAGCCGTCGGCGCGCTGATCGCCATCCCGGCCGTCGCCACCCTCCAGGCCTTCCTCGGCGCTTACGTGAAGCGGTACGACGTCACGGACGATCCGCGCGTCCACGGCCACCGGAGGTACGGCGAGGCGGTCGTGGCCCGGCTGCAGAAGGCCCTGCACCACAAGAAGGAGTCCTGAGGCGACGGCGGGGACCGCGGGCCCAGAGGTACGAGGGGCCCGCCACCCGGTGCCGGGAGGTACGAGGGGCCCGCCACCCGGTGCCGGGAGGCGGGCCGGATCCATCGGGCCGACGGGCCCGCCCGTACGGCACGCCCGTGAGGCGCGGCACGGCGGACTCGCGCCCGTGCGCGGTGAACAGCGCGGCCACGGCCATGGCGAGCAGGACGGCTCCCGCCGTGAGGGGGCGCTTTCCGATGTTCTTCACCGAGTTGGTTAGTAAAAAAAGCGACTATGGTGGCGGGATCCGCGCAGGGCCCGGGCGGCGCTCGGGCGGTCGAGGGAGGGCGGGATCCATGTCGGACGGTACGGGGTTCACGGCGGACGGCGCGTTTCTGCGGTACGTCGCGCTGGGGGACAGCCAGACGGAGGGGCTCGGGGACGGCGACGACACCGTGGGACTGCGCGGATGGGCGGACCGGCTCGCGGAGCTGCTCGCCCGCGAGCGGTCCGACGTGCTCTACGCCAACCTGGCCGTACGGGGCCGTCTCTCCGGTCAGGTCCGCGCCGAGCAGCTCGGCCCCGCCCTCGCGCTCCGGCCGGACCTCGCCACGGTCGTCGCCGGCGTCAACGACCTGCTGCGACCGCGCTTCGACGTGGACGCGACGGCCGGGCACCTGGAGGCGATGTTCGCCGCGCTGACCGCGCAGGGGGCCCGCGTCGCCACCCTCACCTTCCCCGACGTCGGCCGGATCACCCCGCTCGCCCGCCCCCTCGGGCCCCGCGTCGAGGCCCTCAACGAGCGGATCCGCGCGGCCTCGCGCCGGCACGGCGTCGCCGTCGTCGAGGCCTCCCAGCACCCCGTCGTCACCGACCCCCGGCTGTGGAGCCCCGACCGGCTGCACGCGGGCCCGATCGGTCACGCGCGCATCGCCGCCGCCGTCGCCCACGCGCTCGCGCTGCCCGGCTCCGACGACTCCTGGACCCGCCCCCTGCCCCCACAGGCCCTTCCCGCGGGCCTCGGCGCGGTGGCCGCCGAGCTCCGCTGGGCCGGGTCCTTCCTCGGCCCCTGGCTCGGCCGGCGCCTGCGCGGCCGCTCGTCCGGCGACGAGCGCCGTGCCAAGCGTCCGGAGCTGCTGCCGGTGACGGCCGGCCCCCGGTAGCCTCGCGCCGCCGGGTGCGAGGGACGTGCGGGGCGGGTCGCTGGAGGGGGTGGCGGGAAGGGGCGCGGCCCTCCCGGGGGCTCCTCCGGAGACCGCGTGGCACGCTTGACACTAAAATCGAACATCCATTCTCATGGAAGCCCGACCCTTGGAATCACGGGCTTGTCGCCGGGTTGTCCACAGGGCGGAGGGGACGTCGGGGCCCATTGTCAGTGGCAGGGGTTAGCGTCTTTCACATGAAGCGATCGACTCAAGCAAACCGGGTGGAACCCATGGCAGGAACCGACCGCGAGAAGGCGCTCGACGCCGCGCTCGCACAGATTGAACGCCAATTCGGCAAGGGCGCCGTGATGCGTATGGGTGACCGCACCCAGGAGCCGATCGAGGTGATCTCGACCGGATCCACCGCCCTCGACGTCGCCCTCGGCGTCGGCGGCCTGCCGCGCGGCCGTGTCGTGGAGATCTACGGACCGGAGTCCTCCGGCAAGACGACCCTGACCCTGCACGCCGTGGCCAACGCCCAGAAGGCCGGCGGCCAGGTCGCCTTCGTGGACGCCGAGCACGCCCTCGACCCCGAGTACGCCAAGAAGCTCGGCGTCGACATCGACAACCTCATCCTGTCCCAGCCGGACAACGGCGAGCAGGCCCTCGAGATCGTGGACATGCTCGTCCGCTCCGGCGCTCTCGACCTGATCGTCATCGACTCCGTCGCCGCGCTCGTCCCGCGTGCGGAGATCGAGGGCGAGATGGGCGACTCGCACGTGGGTCTCCAGGCCCGTCTGATGAGCCAGGCCCTCCGGAAGATCACCAGCGCCCTCAACCAGTCCAAGACCACCGCGATCTTCATCAACCAGCTCCGCGAGAAGATCGGCGTGATGTTCGGCTCGCCGGAGACCACGACCGGTGGCCGCGCCCTGAAGTTCTACGCCTCGGTGCGCCTCGACATCCGCCGCATCGAGACCCTCAAGGACGGCACGGACGCGGTCGGCAACCGCACCCGCGTCAAGGTCGTCAAGAACAAGGTCGCGCCCCCCTTCAAGCAGGCCGAGTTCGACATCCTCTACGGCCAGGGCATCAGCCGCGAGGGCGGCCTGATCGACATGGGCGTGGAGCACGGCTTCGTGCGCAAGGCCGGCGCCTGGTACACGTACGAGGGCGACCAGCTCGGCCAGGGCAAGGAGAACGCCCGCAACTTCCTGAAGGACAACCCCGACCTCGCCAACGAGATCGAGAAGAAGATCAAGGAGAAGCTGGGCGTCGGCGTCCGGCCCGAGGCTCCCTCGGCCGAGCCGGGTGCGGACGCGGCGGGCGCCGCCGACGCGGCCGGTGCGGACGACGCGGCCAAGAGCGTCCCGGCCACCGCCGGCAAGACCGCGAAGGCGACCAAGGCCACCGCGGTCAAGAGCTGAACCGGTGACCGGTCGCACCGAATGGCCGGGTGACAGCCCCGACTCGTCGAGGGCCGAGAAGGAGCTGTCACCCCAGGATCCGGCTGAGCGGGCGCGCGCGATCTGCCTGCGCCTGCTCACCGGGACCCCCCGCACGCGCAAGCAGCTCGCCGACGCGCTGCGCAAGCGGGAGATCCCCGACGAGGTGGCGGAGGAGGTCCTCTCCCGCTTCGAGGACGTCGGTCTCATCGACGACGCCGCCTTCGCGGGGGCCTGGGTGGAGTCCCGTCACCACGGCCGGGGCCTCGCCCGCCGGGCGCTCGCCCGGGAGTTGCGCACCAAGGGGGTCGAACCGACCCTCATCCAGGAGGCGGTGGACCAGCTCGACTCCGAGCGGGAGGAGACCACGGCGCGCGAGCTCGTGGACCGCAAGCTGCGCGCCACCCGCGGCCTCGACCGCGACCGGCGCCTGAGACGGCTCGCGGGGATGCTCGCCCGCAAGGGATACCCCGAGGGCATGGCCCTCCGTGTCGTCCGCCAGGCGCTGGAGGCCGAGGGCGAGGACACGGACGGCCTGGACGAGACCTTCTGAGACGAGACCTTCCGAGACGAGTGCTTCTGAGGCGGGTCCTTCTGACGCGGGGGGACAGAAGGACCCGTCAGGACGTGCGCGAGCGACGGAAGGCTCCTCGGCCGGTGGTCGGCCGGCCGATCGACCCGCTGGCTGATCGGCCGACCCGCCGGCCGATCGACCGACCTGCCGGCCGAGGAGCAGCGGGTCGAGGCGGGGCTCAGGTGGGGGTGGTCGGGGGGAGGACCGGGAGGCCGGCGGACTTCCAGGCCTGGAAGCCGCCGATGAGGTCCGTCGCCCGGTGCAGGCCCAGGCGGCGGAGGGAGTCGACCGCGAGGGAGGAGGCGTAGCCCTCGTTGCAGAGGACCACCACCCGCAGGTCGTGGCTGTCGGCCTCCGCCGCGCGGTGGCTGCCCAGTGGGTCGAGCCGCCACTCCAGCTCGTTGCGCTCCACGACCAGCGCGCCCGGGATCAGGCCGTCCCGTTCCCGCAGGGCCGCGTAGCGCGTGTCCACCAGGAGTGCGTCGCCCGCCTCGTGCGCCTCGTGGGCGGCCCGGGGCTCGATCCGGTCGATGTTCGACCTGACCCGCTCCAGGAGTTCGTCGATGCCCACCCGTTCCTCGCTCACTGCCAGTCCTCCGGACGCTCGACCTGCTCCAGACGGAGCACCGCGCCCGTCCGGCTGAACCGCCGGATCAGCGGGAGCGGCGGATAGTAGGCGTGCACCGACACCGCGTGGGCGTCCGGGGACTCGTTGAGCACCTCGTGCACATGGTGGCGGCCGAAGGCCCGGCCGGTGCCCTCCGACAGCCGCCGGGAGCGGTCGAGGCCGTCGGCGAGCTCCAGGGTCTTCCAGCCGCTCGCCGGCAGCCGGACCGCGAGCGCGTTCTCGGTCAGCGCCCCGCGGGCGGTCGCGAAGGCGCCCAGCGACTCGGCGTGGTCGTGCCAGCCGGTGCCGGTGCCGGGCGGCCAGCCGATGAGCCAGGCCTCGCTGCCGCCGGGGCCGTCGAGCCGTACCCAGGTACGGCCCCCGGGGTCGAGCGGCAGGGAGTCGACGAGTTCCCGGTCGGCGGCCGTGCGCCGGACGAAGTCGAGGAGTTCGGCCGAGGTCGGGGCGGAGGCGGAAGAGGGCGAGAGGGAGGGGGAGGGGAGGGCAGGGGGAAGGGGGGAGACGTGCTGGGGCACGGATGACCGTCCTGGGGTTCGCGGAAGAACGCGCGACGGCACACGGCACAGGCACACGGCACGGGGACGTCCGTCGCCGGCGGGGCGCGCGCGGGGAAGGGGCGAGGTCAGCAGGACGGGCGACACACGCAGCCCGCATAGCGGAGGAGGTCCATATGGACCCTCCGCCACAGGCGCACATCGGTGTCGGTCACGCTCCGGAGTACACCATGCGCGCCTGCGGGAATCAATGCATGTCCGCCGTGCGGTCGCTCTCCACGGACACGGCCGCGGCCTCCTCGGCGGGAGTCCCCTCGTCGGCCGGGCCGCCCCGGGTCGCGTCGGCCGCCGCGTACAGCTCCTCCGGACGGACCCCGGAGAAGGAGGCGACGAGGTGCCCGTCGGGCCGTACGAGCAGGACGGTGTGGGCGGCGGCCCCCGGATAGCCCTCCGTCACCAGGACCTCGGCCTTCACCGGCAGTGCCTGGACGGCCTCTTCGAGCCGGGGCATCACCCCCGCGGTCCGCCAGTGGCGCCGGTCCCAGACCCCGGTGCCGGGCGCGACCAGGAGGACCAGGAGGCGGCCCCGGCCGAGCCGGTCCCGGAGCCGTACGGTCGTGCCGTCGGGGGCGGTCACGCGGACGTCCTCGACCGGGGCGCCCGCCGGCGTGCCGACGGGCGCCTGCCCCTCGGTGTACGGGGGCGCGAGGGGGGAGTGGGGGTACGCCGGGGGCGCGCCGAGCGGGCCGCGCCCCACGTGGCCGTCGGTCAGCAGGGCGTCGTGGCCGCGCGCGGTCCCGGGGAGGTACGTGCGCAGGCCCCCGCCGCCGCGCAGCACCGGCAGCGACTGGTCGGCGGCGCGCAGCCGGGTCGCGACGGCCGTCCGCCGCTCGCTCTGGTAGCTGTCGAGCAGCCGGTCGGAGCCGCCGTGGTGCCAGGTGTGGGCGAGCTTCCAGGCGAGGTTGTCCACGTCCCTCAACCCCTCGTCGAGGCCCTGGGTGCCGACCGCGCCGAGCAGGTGCGCCGCGTCCCCGGCGAGGAGGACCCGGTCCACCCGCCAGCGACGGGCGAGCCGATGGTGGAGGGTGTGGACGCCGGTGTCGATCAGTTCGTACGGGGGCGTCACGCCGTCGCACCAGCCGGCGAGGGTCTCGCGGATGCGGGCGATCAACGCGTCCGGGGTGACCAGGTCGCCGCGGGGCGGCAGCAGCCAGTCGATCCGCCACACCCCGTCGGGCAGCGGACGCGCGGTGATCTCCTCGGCCGCGCCGCGCCACGGGGGCTGACGGTGCAGCAGGGCCTCGCCGGGCCAGGGGAGTTCGGTGCGGAGCGCGGCCACGGCGTGCCGCTCCACCGCGGTGCGGCCGGGGAAACGGATCCCGAGCAGCTTGCGCACGGTCGAACGGGCTCCGTCGCAGCCGACGAGATGGCTGCCGCGCCACCAGGTGCCCTCCGGGCCGCGCGTGTGGGCGACGACCCCGTCCCGGTCCTGTTCGACGGTGTCGAGCCGGGAGTCGGTGACGATCCGGATCAGCTTCTGCCGGGAGACGGCGTCGCGCAGTCCGCGGGCCAGGGCGTGCTGGGGGATGTGCAGCGGGGCGGCCGGGGAGGCGGGCGCGTCGGGGTCCTCGGACCACTCCTCCGTGCCGCCGAGTCCCAGGTCGAGCGCGATCCGGCGCACCTCCTGGCGGCGGCGCACGCCGCGCCAGCCGATCCAGCGGACGCCCTCGTCACGGAGGGTCGTGCAGCCGAGCCGCTCGACCGTCGCGGCCATGTCGGCGCGCAGGACGACGCTCCGTGCCGGGCGGGACTCCTCCTTGCCGGTGCCCTCGTCGAGGACGACGCTGGGCACGTCCTGCGCGGCGAGCGCGAGGGAGAGCGCGAGGCCGACCGGCCCCGCACCCACGATGATCACCGGGTCCACGGCGCGGCTCCTGAAGGCCGGACGGTCATGAGGGCAGCACAGCTGAGTGTGGCACGAGCCCGGTGGTTGATCACAGACCGTATGCAACCCACTGAGGATGCCCGCGTCAAGCGACGGGGTGGGCGCGGTGCGGACGACCTCGGATCGGTGCCGCTCCGGCCCGTCCCGGACGGTCCACGGAGGCGCCCACGGGCCCCCACAGGCCCGGGGCGCCCTCCGGAGTCAGGCGCCGCTGACGGCGTCCGACTTCACCTCGGTGGCTCCCGCCTGGGCGGGGAGAGTCACGGAGGGGGACTTCCTGCCCCGCCTCAGTCGCTTCTCCAGACGGCCCGCGAGGCCGGTGAGGAGGGAGTTGAGGGCGATGTAGACCAGGGCGATGACCACGAGGGTGGCGATCGTGTTGGCGCCGTAGTTGGCCGTGATCTGCCGGTTCTGGCTGAGCAGCTCGCCGAAGCCGAGCAGGGCGCCGCCGAGCGCGGTGTCCTTGACGATCACGACGAGCTGGCTGACCAGGGCCGGGAGCATGACGGTCACGGCCTGCGGCAGCAGGACGTACAGCATGGTCTGGCCCTTGCGCATGCCGAGCGCGACGGCCGCGTCGCCCTGGCCCCGGGGCAGGGAGACCACGCCGGCGCGGACGACCTCGGCGATGACGGAGGCGTTGTAGAGCACCAGGCCGGTGACGACCGCGTACAGCGGGCGGAAGTCGGAGCTGACGGTCGTGAACTCCCGGTAGGCCTGGTTGGCGAACATCATCAGGAGGAGGACCGGGATGGCGCGGAAGAACTCCACGAGGGCGCCGACGGGCACCCGTACCCAGCGGTGGTCGGAGAGCCGGCCGATGCCGAGGGCGGCGCCGAGGGGCAGCGCGATCACGATGGAGAGCGCGGCGGCCTTGAGGGTCTCGGTCAGGCCGGGCAGCAGATACGTCGTCCAGACCTCGGAGTCGGTGACGAACGGGCTCCACTTGTCCGCGTCCAGCTGGTTCTTGTCGGCGAGGGCGGTGAGCACCCACCAGACCGCCAGGGCGAGGACCGCGAGGAAGACGATCGTGTAGACGACGTTGCGCCGCTTCGCGCGCGGGCCGGGAGTGTCGTACAGGACGGAGCTCATCGCTTCACCGCCAGTCGCTTGGCCGCCCAGCCGAGGACCAGGCCGGTGGGGAGGGTGAGGACGATGAAGCCGAAGGCGAAGATCGCGAAGACGGCGAAGAGCGCGTCGGTCTCGTTCTCCAGCATCGTCTTCATCAGGAGCGACGCCTCGGCGGCGCCGATCGCGGCCGCCACGGTGGTGTTCTTGGTGAGGGCGATCAGGACGTTCGCGAGCGGGGTCACCGCGGCGCGGAAGGCCTGCGGGAGGATCACGAGACCGAGGACCTGGGTGAAGCTCATGCCCAGCGCGCGGGCGGCCTCGGCCTGGCCCGGCGGCACGGTGTTGATGCCCGAGCGCAGCGCCTCGCAGACGAAGGTGCCGGTGTAGGCGACGAGTCCGAGGACGGCCAGCCGGAATCCGATGTCCTCGGAGCGGTCCGCGCCGAGCGAGATGAGCAGGGTCTGGTTGAGACCCAGCAGACAGGCGACGAGGACCACCGTCAGCGGAGTGTTCCGGACGATGTTGACGTACGCGGTGGCGAAGCCCCGCATCAGCGGGACCGGGCTGACCCGCATGGCGACCAGAGCGGTGCCCCAGACCAGCGAGCCGATCGCCGAGTAGAGGGCGAGCTGCGCCGTCACCCAGAAGGCGCCGAGCAGGTCGTACTGCCCGGAATCAAGAAAGTCGAACACGATGCCCCGCGCTCTCCCCTGGTGGTCGGTCGGTGTGGAGGCCGCCGCGTGGGCGGCGGCCGGTGCCGGTGCGACGGCCGCCCGTGCGCGGGGCGGCCGTCACGGCGTCAAGCGGGGTGGATCAGTTCTCGACCTTCGGCGCGGGCTCGTACTGGTAGCCGGAGGGGCCGAAGTGCTGCTTGACGAGCTTCTCCCAGGTGCCGTCGGAGACCATCTTCTCCAGCGCCTTGTTGATCTTGCCGCGCAGCTCGTCGTCGCCCTTCTTCAGGCCGATGCCGTAGTTCTCGTCGCTCATCTTCAGGCCGACGAGCTTGAACTTGCCCTGGTGCTCCTTCTGCGAGGCGTAGCCCGCGAGGATCGAGGCGTCCGTCGTCAGGGCGTCGACGGCCTTGTTCTCCAGGCCGGTGAGGCACTCGGAGTAGCCGCCGAGCTGCTGGAGGTCGGCCTTCGGGGCGAGCTTCTCCTTGACGTTCTGCGCGGAGGTCGAGCCGGTGACCGAGCAGAGCTTCTTGGAGTTGAGGTCCTCGACCTTGGTGATCGACTTGTCGTCGGCGCGGACGAGGAGGTCCTGGTGGGTCAGGAAGTACGGACCCGCGAAGTCGACCTCCTTCTTGCGCTTGTCGTTGATCGAGTAGCTGGCGACGACGAACTTCACGTCACCGTTCTTGATCAGGTTCTCGCGCTCGGCGCTGGGCGCCTGCTTGAAGTTGATCTTGTCCTCGGAGTAGCCGAGCTCCTTGGCGACGTAACGGGCGACGTCGACGTCGAAACCGGCGTACTTGCCGTCCGGGGTCTTCAGGCCGAGGCCCGGCTGGTCGAACTTGATGCCGACGTTGATCTCGTCGCCGTTGCTGCCGGAGTCGGAACCGCCGCCACAGGCGGTGGCGGTCAGGGCGAGGACGACGGCGGCCGCGGCGGCGGCGGAGGCGCTGCGAAGCTTCATGGTGGAAAGTCCCTTGAGTAGGCGTGAGTTGGGAAGACTAGGTCGTCCACCCGCTCAGTGGTGAAGGATTTTGGACAGGAAGTCCTTAGCCCGGTCGCTGCGCGGATTGCTGAAGAACTCCTCGGGCGTCGCCTGCTCGACGATCTTTCCGTCGGCCATGAAGACGACCCGGTTGGCGGCGGAGCGGGCGAAGCCCATCTCGTGGGTGACGACCACCATCGTCATGCCGTCCCGGGCCAGTTGCTGCATGACCTCCAGGACCTCGTTGATCATCTCCGGGTCGAGGGCCGAGGTCGGCTCGTCGAAGAGCATGACCTTCGGGTCCATCGCGAGCGCGCGGGCGATCGCCACGCGCTGCTGCTGACCGCCGGAGAGCTGAGCGGGGTACTTGTCCGCCTGGGTGCCGACGCCGACCCGGTCGAGCAGGGCCCGGGCCTTGGCCTCGGCGGCCTTCTTCTCCGTCCTGCGGACCTTGATCTGGCCCAGCATCACGTTCTCGAGCACCGTCTTGTGCGCGAAGAGGTTGAACGACTGGAAGACCATGCCGACGTCGGAACGCAGGCGGGCGAGCTCCCTGCCCTCCTGCGGCAGCGGCTTGCCGTCGATGGTGATGGTGCCGGAGTCGACGCTCTCCAGCCGGTTGATCGTGCGGCACAGCGTCGACTTGCCGGACCCGGACGGTCCGATGACGACCACGACCTCGCCGCGGGCGATCGTCAGATCGATGTCCTGGAGGACATGCAGCGCGCCGAAGTGCTTGTTCACGTCGGACAGTACGACCAGGTCGTCCGCGGCACGCGGGGTGGCCTCGGGACTCTTGGACACTGACTCTCCGCTCATCGGCCTCTTGCTCCGTCCTCCTCGGTTGGGGAGGACACTAGAGACCCGATGTGACGAGCGTCATCACATCTGAGCGGAAATTGAGGATAACGATCCGGCTGCGCACGGACACGGCGCGTGAAGGCGGCGCCCGTGCCGTACCGGCTGCATAACGGAAACGGCGGCGTCACCGGGGGACACTTGACTGTGACACCCGTGTTCGGTGTTCATGCCCTGGTGGCACCTGGTACACAGAGAGCCGCCATCGGCACATCACGACGGAATCTTCACGGAGGAGGTACGCATGCGACTGCTGCTCGTCGAGGACGACGACCACGTCGCCGCCGCCCTCTCCGCGATCCTCGCGAAGCACGGCTTCACGGTCACGCACGCCCGCAACGGCGAGGAGGCGCTCCAGGCCGTCCTGCCCACCGCCCAGGGCGAGCGGCCCTCCTACGGGGTGATCCTGCTCGACCTCGGCCTGCCCGACCAGGACGGCTACCAGGTCTGCGGCCGCATCCGGAAGCTCACCACCACCCCGGTGATCATGGTGACCGCGCGCGGAGACGTGCGCTCCCGGATCCACGGGCTCAACCTCGGCGCCGACGACTACGTCGTCAAGCCCTACGACCCCGGCGAGCTCCTCGCCCGCATCCACGCCGTCAGCCGGCGCAACACCGGGGCCGAGGAGACCGGCGGCACCACGGGCGCCGCCGAGGGGACCGTACTGCGGCTCGGCCCCGTCACCATCGAGCTGCCCACCCGCCGGGTCAGCGTCGACGGCGAGAGCGTCCCGCTCACCCGCAAGGAGTTCGACCTGCTCGCCCTCCTCGCCCAGCGGCCCGGCGTCGTCTTCCGCCGCGAGCAGATCATCAGCGAGGTCTGGCGCACCAGTTGGGAGGGGACCGGCCGCACCCTGGAGGTGCACGTCGCCTCCCTGCGCTCCAAACTGCGGATGCCCGCCCTGATCGAGACCGTGCGGGGCGTCGGCTACCGCCTCGTCGCCCCCGTCGCGTGACCCTTCCCGGACGGTCCTGACGTGCGCACCCGACTCCTCCCGCTGCTCATCGTGCTGATGGCCGGCGTGCTGCTGGCCCTGGGCTTCCCGCTCGCCGCCAGCCTCGCCGCGTCCGAGCAGCAGCGGGTCGTCGTCGACCGGCTCGACGACGCCGCACGCTTCGCCGCCCTCGCCCAGTTCGTCGGCGAGACCAGCCCCGGCACCGACGAGCGGCGCACCACGCTCAGCGGTGAACTCGCCAGCTACCACGACGTGTACGGCATCCGCGCCGGGATCTTCTACCGCGACAACCGCGCCATGGCCGCCGCCCCCGAGGACTGGGTCGTCCCGTACGAGGGGGAGGGCAGGCGCGCCTTCAACGAGGCGCTGCTCGGGCGCCGCAGCCACGACCCGCCCCAGGTCTGGCCCTGGCAGGGGGGCGCGCGGCTCACCATCGCCTCCCCCGTCGTCCGCGACGGGGACGTCGTCGCCGTCGTCGTCACCGACTCGCCCACCGGACAGCTCCGCTCCCGCATCCTGCGCGGCTGGCTGCTGATCTTCGCGGGCGAGGCCGCCGCGATGCTGCTCGCCGTCGGCGCCGCCTTCCGGCTCACCGGCTGGGTGCTGCGGCCGGTCCGCGTCCTCGACGCCGTCACCCACGACATCGCCACCGGGCGGATGAACTCGCGCGTCGCCGCCACCGGCGGACCGCCCGAACTGCGGCGCCTCGCGCGCTCGTTCAACGAGATGGCCGACAACGTCGAGGAGGCGCTCGAACAGCAGCGGGCCTTCGTCGCCGACGCCTCCCACCAGCTGCGCAACCCGCTGGCCGCGCTGCTCCTGCGGATCGAGCTCCTCGCCCTGGAGCTGCCCGAGGGCAACGAGGAGATCGCCTCCGTACGCACCGAGGGCAAGCGCCTCGCCCAGGTCCTCGACGACCTCCTCGACCTGGCGCTCGCCGAGCACGCGGCGGCCGAGCTGCGGCTCACCGACGTCGGCGCGCTCACCGCCGAGCGGGTCGCGTCCTGGCGTCCGGTCGCCGAGGACAAGGGCGTCACGCTGACCGGGGAGTGCGGGGCGGTCACCGCCTGGGCGGACCCGGTGGCCCTCTCCAGCGCCCTCGACGCGGTGATCGACAACGCGCTGAAGTTCACCCCCGCCGGGGAGGAGGTCGCGGTCACGGTCGTCCCCGACCGGTCGACCGTCGCCGTGGTCGTCGCCGACCACGGGCCGGGCCTCACCGAGGAGGAGCTCGGCCGGGTCGGCGACCGCTTCTGGCGCTCGGGCCGGCACCAGAACGTCAAGGGCTCGGGCCTCGGCCTCTCCATCGTGCGCGTCCTGCTGACGGCCGGCGGGGGAGACGTGGGCTTCGCCCCGAACGAACCGCACGGCCTGCGGGTGACGGTCACCGTTCCCCGGCACGCCCCCGCGGAACGGGACGCGCCCTAGGACCCCGGCGTCAGGGCTTCACCGACCGGTAGTAGCGGCGGGCGCCGTCGTGGAGATTCAGGGGGTCGGTGTAGACGGCGGTGCGCAGGTCCACCAGCTGGGCCGGGTGGACCCGGCGGCCGATCCCGTCCCGGCTCCTGATCACCGTGCGCGTGAAGCCCTCGACCAGGTCGTCGTCGGCGTCCACCGTGGTGACCAGCAGGTTCGCCACCGCCAGGGTCTCCACCGACAGCCCGTCCTGCGCCTTCGCGTACGCGTCCGCCGGGATCACCGCCGACCGGTAGTACCGGGTCGAATCGCCGACGTCGTGCAGCCGGTCGACCAGCTGCGCGTCCAGCGGGATCAGCCGGACCGGGAAGCGCTCGGACAGCGTCTGCACCGCCTGGGTGGGCAGCCCGCCCGACCAGAAGAAGGCGTCGAGCTCGTCCCGCTGCAGGAGCCCCGGCATCGTGTCGATGCCCGCCGAGACCGGCTCGACGTCCCGGTCGGGGGTCAGGCCCGAGGCCGCGAGGACCCGGTCGGCGATCAGCCGGACGCCGGACCCGTCCTGGCCCACCCCGACCCGGAGCCCGCGCAGGTCCTGGACCCTCTGCACCGGGGAGCCCTTGCGCACGACGAGCTGGACGTAGTCGTCGTAGAGCCGGGCGCAGCCGCGCAACCGCTCGAAACCGGGTCTGCGCTCGCGCTGGTACTGGGCCACCGCGTCGGCCGTCGCGATCGTGAAGTCGGCCTCGCCCGTGGCGACCCGGGCCAGGTTCTGCTGGGAGCCCTCGCTGTCCTTGAGCGTTATCGACACCTCGGGCAGGTCCTGCGCCAGGGCGTTCCTGAGGAGGTCCCCGTACCGCTGGTAGACGCCGGTGGGGACGCCCGTACTGAAGGTGACCGAGCCGCTCGGGGCCGGGGAACCGAAGGGGACGAGCCACCACACCAGCACCCCGCACAGCGCGAGCAGCGCGGCCGAGACCGCCAGGACACGGCGGCGGGCGGCACGGGAGAGCGAGGGGAGCATGCAGCGATCCTGCCAGCTCACCGCCGTCCCTGGCCAGGCTCGCCGGTGCGGGGGCCCGGACCCGGCCCCCCCGGCGGCCCCGAGTGCGCTCCGCCGAAGCGGTGAGGGGGTCCGTCGGCACGCGGTGCGCCGTGTGTCCTGCCGGGGTGCCGGGGCTCCGGCGGTTAGCGTCGGAGCACGCTCGGTGATCTTGAGGACAGTCCCCGTCCGCCCCTGGCCCCCCCGCCGAGCCGGCAGCCGGCCTCTCCCGCGGTGGTCCCGCGCCCGGACCGAGGGCACCGGTCGGCACGCCGTGTGCCGCCCGCCGCCTCACCCCGCCACGGCGGTGAGGCGGCGCGCCACCTCGTCCCGGCCCAGCGCGCGGGCCACGGCGAGGAGGTCCGGGCTGCGGGTGGCGCCCGTCAGTGCGACCCGGACCACGTTCGCGACCGTCCTCGGCGGTCCCGCCCAGCGGTCCGGGTCCCGGCGCCAGGAGGCCGTGTCCGGGGCGAAGCCGTGGCGCCCGGCGATCCCCCCGAGCTCCGCGAACCACTCGTCGGCGGGGACGGCGGCGAAGTCGGCGGCGATCCGCCGCACGAGGTCCGGGGCGAGACCGCCGTAGCGGTCGTCCCCGGGCGTCGGCACCGGGCCGAAGAGCTCCGCGAAGAAGAAGCCGTACCGGTCGCGGAAGCACGACCAGCGCTCCAGGTCCTTGCGGGCGGGCGCGCCCTCCGGCCGGCCCGTGGCCACGGCCGCCAGGGCGAGGCCCTCGTGGCGGGCGAGGACGGAGGCGAGCTCCGGGTCGTACTCCTCCGCCCAGGCGAGCAGCTGCCCGTACAGCTCCCGCGGGGTGAGCGAGGCGATGAACTCACGGCTCAGCGAGTGCAGCTTGGGCAGGTCGAGCAGCGGCCCCGAGGGGCGCATGCCGTCCAGCCGGACGTCGGCGGCGAGCGCCTCGGCGGTGGGCACGTCCATCAGCCGGATGTTGGCGAGGCCCCGCAGGTAGTGCTGGACCGCGGCGGGCGGGTAGCCGGCGGACAGGTAGTAGTCCACCGACGCCTCGGGGTCCTTGCGCTTGCTGAGCTTGCGGCGCGAGGGCCCCTCCGCCTTCATGAGCGGGGCGAGGTGCGCGTACGAGGGCGGCGCGAAGCCGAGCGCCGTGTGCAGTTGCAGGTGGACCGGGGTCGAGGAGAGCCACTCCTCGCCGCGCACCACCAGCGTCACCCGCATCAGGTGGTCGTCCACGACGTGCGCGAAGTGGTAGGTGGGCAGCGGAAGTTCCTCCTCGGAGGACTTCAGGAGGACGATGTCGTTGCCGTTGTCCTGCATGGTGACGGAGGCCCGGATGCGGTCCGTGAACCGGATCCGGCCGGGGAACTCGTACGGGCAGCGGAACCGCACCACGTACGGCTCGCCGGCCGCGAGCCGCCGCGCCGCCTCCTCCGGCGCCAGCGTCCGGCACGGCGCCCACCGCCCGTAGTAGCCCAGCGGGGAGCGGCCCGCGCGCTGCTCCCCGGCGCTCCGCGCGAGGAGGTCCCTGCCGCAGAAGCAGGGATAGGCGCGGTCGCGGCGGAGGAGGTCCCGCACATGGCTGAGGTAGACGTCCCGGCGCTCCGACTGGAGGTACGGTCCCCACGCCCCGTCCCCGTCGACACCCCCCTCGTCCGGGGCGAGCCCGAAGGCGCCGAGCAGCCGGGAGAACTCCTGCGCGGCGCCCGCCACCTGCCGGGACCGGTCGGTGTCCTCGACGCGCAGCACGTGCACCCCGCCCGACTGGCGGGCGAGCGCCCGGGCCACGGCCGCCGTGTAGAGGCCGCCGATGTGCAGGTGCCCGGTGGGGCTCGGGGCGAAGCGCGTGACCTCGGCGCCGTCCGGCAGGGCGCGCGGCCCGAACCGCCGCTCCCAGTCGGCCGGTTCCGGGAGATCGGGCGGGAACATCGCGTGGATGACGGACAGGTCGAGCACGGTGGACTCCCTCCTGGAGAACCAGGGTTCCTGGAGGGATCCACCGTAGGCCGGTGGCCGGCCGATCCGAGGGGAGCGGGGGTCGGAGGCTGCGGAACCCCGAACCCTCTTCGGTGTCGCGGGCTGCGGGAGGGGCGCCCGGTCAGTAGCGTCCCGATGACCGTTCCGTACGACGACCACGAGGAGGGCGTGATGGGCGGCACGCGCGCGGTGGGCCTGCTCGCACTCGGCTCCTTCGCCATGGGGACCGACGCCTACGCGATGGCCGGACTGCTCCCGGACATGGGCGCCGACCTGGACGTCTCCGTCTCCCTCGCGGGCCAGTCCGTCACCGCCTTCACCCTCTGCTACGCGCTGGCCGCGCCGCTCCTCTCGGCCGTCCTCGCCCGCCGGGGCACCCGGGCGCTCCTCGTCACCGCACTCGTCGTCTTCGTCCTCGCCAACGCCGGTACGGCGCTCGCCGGTTCGTACGCCGTGCTCCTCGGCACCCGAGCCCTCGCCGGTGCCGGGGCCGGCCTCTTCACCCCCGCGGCGGCCACCGCGGCCGTCGCGCTCGTCCCGCCCGAACGGCGCGGGCGCGCCCTCGGCCTGGTCCTCGGCGGGATGAGCGCGGGCACCGTGCTCGGCGTGCCGCTCGGGCTGCTGGTCGCGGCCGGCTCCGGCTGGCGGGCCGCCCTGTGGCTGATCACCGCGCTCGGCCTGGTCGCGCTGCTCGGCGTCGCGGCGGCGCTGCCGCCCGTGCGGGGAGCCGCCGCGCCCCCGCTGCGGGCCCGGATCGGCGCCCTCGCCCGGCCCCGGGTCGCGGTGGTCGTCACCGTCACCTTCACCCAGACCGTGGCCAGCCTCGGGCTCTACACCTACCTCGAACCGGTGCTGCGCCGCGTCGCCGACGTGGGCAGCGCGGTGCCGTACCTGTGGGTCTGGGGCATCGGCGGGGTCTGCGGCAGCCTCCTCGCCGGCACCCTCGTCGACCGGACGGGGCGGCCCGCCCGCCTCGCGGTCGCGCTCCTCGGCATCCTCGGCGGCGCCCTGGCGCTGCTGCCGTGGACCGGTGCCGTGCCCGGCCTCGTCCTGCTGCCGCTGCTCGTCTGGGGCGCGGTCGGCTGGGCCTTCGTCGTCCCGCAGCAGCACCGGCTCCTGGCGGGCGAGGCTTCCGGGACCGGCGCCGCGGACGGCCCCGGAGGCTCCGCCGAGGGCGGCGCCGCCGCCGTCGGCCTCAACAGCTCCGCCACCTACCTCGGCGGCGCCGTCGGCTCCGCGCTCGGCGGCCTCGCCCTCGCCCACGGGCTCGACGCCGGCCGGCTGCCGCTCCTGGCCGCCGCGGTCGCGCTCGCGGGAGTCCTCTTCCACCTCGCGGTGGCCCGGCGCGTCACCGGCCCACCCCCTCAGGACCACGCCCACGGGACCGGACCGCACGTCCCGGACCACGCCCACGGGGCCGGAGCCGCGGACGCGACCGCGGCCGGGGCCCCCGAAAGGAACGCCTCGTGAAGTTCGGCGTCAATCTGCCCAACTACGGCCCCGAAGCCACCCCCGACGCCCTCGCCGACTGGGCGCTGCGGGTCGAGGCGATGGGCTACCACTACGCCATGGTCTCCGACCACGTCGCGCTCACCCCGGACGTCCAGCACCTCTTCCCCGCCCCGTTCTACGACCCCTTCGCGACCCTCGCCTGGCTCGCCGGCGTCACCGGGACGGTGGGACTCGGCACGACGGTGACGATCCTCCCGTACCGCCACCCCGTGCACACCGCCCGCGTCGCCGCCAACATCGACCGGTTCAGCAACGGCCGGCTGGTGTTCGGCGCGGCGGCCGGCTGGGCCGCCCGGGAGTTCGCGGTCCTCGACGTCCCGTACCGCAGGCGCGGGGCCATCAGCGACGAGTACCTCGCCGCGATCAAGGCCTGCTGGGCCGACGAGGTCGCCTCCTTCGACGGCGTCCACGTCTCCTTCCGCGAGGTCCACACCGGGCCGCTGCCCGTCCAGCGGCCCGGGCCGCCCGTCTGGGTCGGCGGCCACAGCTACGGGGCGCTGCGCCGCGCCGTCCGCCTCGGCGACGCCTGGCACCCCACCTCCGTCTCCGGCGACTGGCTCCTCGGCGTGGGACTGCCCGCGCTCCGCCAGGTCGCAGAGGAGCAGGAACTCCCGGTGCCCGACCTCTGCCCCCGGATCAAGCTGCGGGTCACGCCCCGGCCGCTGGGCCCGGGCCGGCTGCTCGGCGAGGGCACCCCGGCGCAGATCGCCGACGACCTCGGACTCCTCCAGGACCTGGGCGCCCGGGCCGTCGTCCTCGACCCCACCTATCCGGGCGACCGGCGGGAGGCGGGCCGCACGGCGCGGGACCTGGACGTCCTGGAGACACTGGTCAAGGAGGTCATCGACGTGGACGCCGGCTGCGTACGATGAGAAAGCGCCGGCGGAGAGCGGGGGAGGGGTGCGGGACGTGACCGATCTGGACCTGCGGAAGCTGCGCGTGCTCAGGGAGCTCAGCGAGCGCGGCACCGTCAGCGCCGCCGCCCAGGCCCTCCACCTCACCCCGCAGGCCGTCTCGCAGCAGATCAGCGCCCTGGGACGGGAGTTGGGCGTCCCGCTCACCGAGCCGTCCGGGCGGCGGCTGCGCCTCACCGGCGCGGCGCGGATCGTGCTCCGGCACGCCGACGCCGTCTTCACCCAGGTCGAGCAGATGCGGGCGGAACTCGCCGCGCACGGCAGCGGCGAGCGCGGCGAGGTCGCGGTGGCCGGTTTCTCCACCACCCTCTCGGCGCTGATCCTGCCCGCCGTGGCCCGGCTGCGGGAGAGCCGGCCGCTCCTGCGGACCTCGCTCGCCGAGGTCGACCCGCCGGAGAGCTTCTCCATGCTGCACCGCGGCGAGACGGACGTCGTCATCTCCGCGGACACCGCCCGCCGCCCCGGAGCGGCGGGCGAGGACGGGCGCTTCGACGCGCGGTTCCACCGGGTCGCGCTCTGCGAGGACCCCTTCGACATCGCCCTGCCGGAGGGCCACCGGCTCCTGGACAGCCCTCGGTTGCTCCTCGCCGACCTCGCCGAGGAGACCTGGATCTTCGCGACGACGGGCCTGTGCCACGACATCGGCGTCGCCGCCTGTACCGCCGCGGGCTTCACCCCGCAGGCCTCCCACGCCATCGGCGACTGGGACGCCACGCTGGCGGCGGTGCGGTTCGGCCTCGGGGTCGCGCTCGTCCCGCGGATGGCCAAGCCGACTCCGCGGCCCGAGGTGACGATCCGCGCGTTCAGCGAGCAGGCCCCGTCCCGCACGGTCTTCGCGGCCGTGCGGGAGGGCAGCCAGACCTCCCCGGAGATCGCCGCCGTCCTGGACGCGCTCCGCACGGTGGCCCGGGCGGCCGTCGCCGCCTGACCCGACGGACGAACGCCCGGCCCGGTGGGAGAACGCCGGCCCGACGGACGAACGCCCGGCCCGGCGGGAGAACGCCCGACCAGGCGGAACGCGATCCGCCACGGCTCGTGGAAGGTACCGTCCACAAGCCGTTGCTGGACCCGTCCGGCCGCCGCTGCGAGGCTCGTTCCCGTACCGCGGGCCACTTCGCGCGCCCCTCCTCCTCCGCCTCCTCTCCTCCTGGATCGGGAACACCCATGTCCAAAGCCACGTACACGCGGCTGGCCGCGCTGAGCCTCATCTGGGGCTCCGTCTTCCTGTGGATCAAGATCGCCGGATACGGCTTCTCACCCGTGCAGATGGTGCTGATCCGGCTCGCCCTCGGCGCCGTCGTCATCCTCGCCATCGGCTACGCGAAGGGGCTCCGGTTGCCCAGGGAGCCCGCCGTCTGGGGCCACCTGACGGTCGCCGCGCTCCTCGGCAACGCCGTCCCCTGGACCCTCTACGCCGAGGGGGAGATCGCCGGCTCCAGCAGCGTGGCCGCCGTGGTCAACGGCAGCGCGCCGATCTGGACCCTGGCGGCCGCCCTGCTCCTCGGCCAGGAGAAGCGGGTCTCCGGCTTCAAGGCGGGCGGGGTGCTGCTCGGCCTCGGAGGCACCGCGCTCATCGCCTCGCCCTGGAACGCTGCCTCGGCGGGCACCGGTTGGAGCATCCTCTGCTTCGTCCTCGGCTCGATCAGCTTCGGCGCCAGCTTCGCGTACATGGGCAAGTTCCTCGTGGGCAGGGGCATTCCGCCGCTGATGCTGGCGGGCGGTCAGCTCGGCGCGGCGACCGTGCTGCTCCTCGCGGCCTTCCCGTTCCTCGGCCTCCAGGCCGTGACCTGGCGCGCCGACTCGGTGATCTCGGTCCTCGTCCTCGGCGTGGTCTGCACCGGCTTCGCCGCGCTGCTCAACTTCGAGCTGATCATCAAGGACGGGCCCACGGTGGCCTCCACCGTCACCTATCTGATGACCGCGGTGGCCGTCGTGCTCGGCGCCGTCGTGCTGCGCGAGCCGCTCGGCTGGACCGTGTGGCTCGGCGCGGTGGCCGTGCTCGCCGCCACCGGGCTGCTGCGGCGCAAGCCGAAGCCGACGGCCGAACCGGCCCCCGAGGCCGCCCCCGTACCGGCGCCGGCGACGGCCGATTAGCCGGACGCATTCAGCAGGACCGAGGAACCCAGAAATGCCGGGCCGCCATCCGCAATATTGTGTTCACCAATGGAGCGGGCGTCGGATGGTAGCGTCGCAAGCGGAAACACCCGGCCTTTATGGGGGAGTCGCACGTGGCTTTTGTGGTCGAACTCGTTTTCCGTGGCAATGAGACGGACCGGTTGAGTTTCGGAGAGGCGCACCGGGCCTACTGGAAAAGAATGGCCGCGCGCGGCATCCTGCTCGGCGGCGGACCCTGGCGGGACGGCACCGGGGAGTTCCTGGTCTGCGAGGCCCCCGACCGCCGCACGCTCTTACGGGTGCTGTACGCCGACCCGTACGCGCAGGCGCAGGTCATCGGCGAACTGCGGGTCCGGGAGTGGAACGCCCTCATGGGCCACGTGGTGCTGGCCGGCCTCGAACGGTCCACCGGAGGCGCCGGGACCCACGAGCGAATACGCGGGGGCGCGCCGGCATCCGTCGCGCCGTTCGCCCCACCGGCACCCACCGCGCCGCCCACCCCGCCGAGCGCCCGTGAGGAGCTGACCGCCCACGAGCGGCGCATCGCCACGATGATGCTCGACGGCCTGACCAACAAGCAGATCGCCGAGTCCTTCACGGTCTCCACCCGGGCCGTGGAGCTGCACATCACCCGGATCTACCGGAAGCTCGACATCCGCAGGCGCGCCCAACTGGCCGCTGCCATCGACCGGTTCGAAGCCGCGCTGGCCTGCTGACCGGTCCGTCCCACCCACCGACGAAGGGGAGTCACCATGCCGCTGGTCGAGATAACCGTTCCCGAGGGCACCCTCTCCGAAGCCGCCGCGGAGGTCCTGCAGCAGCAGGTCGCCGACTCCGTGCTGACGGCCATGGAGCTGCCCCGCACCGACTTCTTCGCCGCCGCCACCTGGGTGTACGTCCGCGAGGCCGCCAAGGGGCTCGCGGCCACCGGCACCGGCCGGCCCCCGGGCGTCCTGGTCGTCGTCACGCCCCTGGAGGGCTTCCTCACCCCCGAGCGGAACGAGGTGCTGGCCGCCGAGGTCACCCGGCACGTGCACGCGGCGACGGGGCCCGACGCCGTCGTCTGGCTCGTCGTGAACGAGATCCCGGAGGGGAACTGGGCCGTGAACGGCGGACTGACCCGCCGCGCGAAGATCGACGAACTCGTCGCCGAGGCGACCCGGGCGAACTGAATTCCACATTCCCGTCGGTGGACGGCGCCGCACCGTATTCACGGTGCGGCGCCGTCCGCATTTCCGGAGCTCCGCAAAGGGGTGCGGATTCCCGTATCGATGTGCGGGCCGCCCCGCCCGTACGGTGATGTCAATGGCACCGACGGATGGGAGAGAATCGCTCATGGCTCTGCAATCGGCGCCGCGGCTCGGTGTGGTGGTTCCGTCCGGAAACGCCGCCGCCGAACCCGAGATCGGCAGCCTCGTGGGCCCCGAATTCAATGTCCACACCTCGCGATTCCCGGTACTTCCCGGAAAAGACCTGCGCGGTCGTCTCGAGAAGTACAACGACGTGCTCCCCGAAGTGCTCGGGAATTTCGGCGGACTGCGTCTCGACGCGGCCGTCGTCTCCTGCACCGGTTCGCACTACCTCCTCACCCCCGAAGGGGACCGCGCCCTCTGCGCGGAACTCTCCGAGCGCGTCGGGGCTCCCGTACGGTCCGCCGCCCTGGCCATCCTCGACACCGCGCGGGCCGTGGGCGCCGAACGGCTCGTCCTCGTCTCGCCGTACGAGCCCTGGCTCACCGAACTCTCCCACGCCTACTGGGAGGCGGCCGGGCTCGCGGTCGACCGGATCGTCAAGGTCCGGGCCGGCGCGCGCTTCTCCCCGTACGACGTGACCACCGAGGAGCTCGTCGCCCAGGTCCGGGCGGCCGAACTCCCCGAGGAAGCGACCCTGTTGTTCACCGGCACCGGCATGTTCACCTTCGACGCGCTCGCCGAGCTCGGCCGGGACGGCGGGCGCACCCTGCTCACCTCCAACCTGGCGAGCGCCTGGTGGGCCCGCGACGTCCTCGGCCTCCCGGCCGACGGCCCCGACGCCCACCCGCTGCTGCGCCGGCTGGCCGAGAAGACCGGCGGCCGGGACGGTGCCCGCGGGCCCGCCGCCGCGGCCGTGTCGTGAGCGGCCACGGAACGCCCCACGGGCCCGTCGCCGTCGTCGGCGCCGGACCGGTGGGACTGACCGCCGCGCTCGTCCTGGCCCGCGCCGGGATCCCGGTGACCGTCCTGGAGTCCAGGAGCGAACTGGCCACCGAGTCCCGCGCCTCCACCTTCCACCCCGCCACCCTCGACCTCCTCGACGAACTCGGCGTCGCGGCCGCCCTGCGCGTCCGGGGCCGCACCGTCGACCGCGTTCAGTGGCGCGACCTGGACGGCGGCGTCCACGCCGAGCTGGACTACGCCCTGCTCGCCGGACACACCCGCCATCCGTACCGGCTCCACGTCGAACAGGCCCGGCTCACCCCCCTGCTGCTCGACGCGCTGACCGCGACCGGCCGCGCCGACGTGCGGTTCGGAGCCACCGTCACCGGAGCCGGCGAGACCGGCGACGGGGTGCGGCTGCGCACCGAGGACACGGCGGGGCGGACCACCGACACCCACCACCCGTACGTCCTGGCGGCCGACGGCAGCCGGAGCCGGCTGCGCGAGCTCGCCGGGCTGCCCGGCACGGCCGTGGAGTACCCGGACTACGCGCTGCGCGTGGTCACCGACGCCCCGCTCGACGCACTGGTCCCCGGGCTCGCCGCGCTGACGTACGTCCGCGACCCCCGCGGCTCGGTCAGCGTCCTCGGGATGCCCGACCACTGGCGGCTCATCTTCCGGATCCGGCGCGGGACGCCCCGCGACGAGGTGCTCGCGCCGGACGCCGTGCGCGCCCGGGTCGACCGGGCCCTGCCGGGCGGCGCCGGACGGGCCGTGCGCGTCACGGACGCGCACACCTACCGGCTCGCGCGGTTCCTGCTGCCCCGCTACCGGGCCGGCCGGATCCTGTTCGCCGGGGACGCGGCCCACCTCACCTCCACCGCCGGCGGACTGAACATGAACTGCGGGATCCACGACGCCGTGGAGACGGGCCGGGCCCTCGCCGCGGTCCTGGGCGACGGCACGGGCGACGAGACGCCGCTCGACACGGCCCTGGGCCGCCGCCGCTCCGTCGTCGAGACGGCCGTCATCCCGCGCAGCGAGGCCCGCACGGCCGGCCTGGAGAGCCCGGCCGGACTCTGCGCCCGGATCGCCGACCTGAGGCGCACCGCGGCGGACCCCCGCGCGGCCACCGACTACCTGCTCAAGGCATCACTTCTCGACGTCGCACCACGACCCCTGAAAGGTGACGCACATGCGGATCTGGTTTCACAAGCACACCGTTGAGGGGCGCCTGCCGCTGCTCGACCAGTGGTACCGCGCACACCTCGACGCGATCGCCGCGCCCGGCACCACCGTCGACATCAAGACCCTGCCGGCCGACACGTACCCCGACCGCACCCCCTTCGGCCTCGTCGGCCACCACTCCGCCCAGGTGCTCTTCAGCCGGCACTTCTCCGAGTCCGCGCTGGTCGCGGAGCGGGAGGGCTACGACGCCTGGGTGATCGCCGCCGGCCAGGACCCCGGCCTGCGCGACGCCCGCCACCTCGCCTCCATCCCGACCCTCGGCTACGGCGAGACGGCCTTCTTCCTCTCGGCGCTCACCGGCCAGCGCTTCGGCGTCCTCGGCTTCATGCCGCCGCTGGAGGAGCCCATCAGGGCCAACATCCGCCAGTACCGCCTGGAGTCCTCGCTCAGCTCGTACGAGGTCGTGCCCGGCGGCTGGGACTCCGTGCACCGCTCCCTGGAGGGCGACTTCGACGAGTTCGTCGAGGTGTACTCGGCGGCCGCCGAGCGCGCCGCCCGGGCCGGCGCCGAGGTCATCATCCCCGCCGAGGGCATCCCCAACGAGATCCTCTGGCACCTCGGCATCCACGAACTCCACGGCCTGCCCGTGATCGACCCCGCCGGGCTCGCCGTGAAGCTCGCGGAGACCCTCGTCCAGCTGGGCGAGCTGAAGCTCTTCCAGCGCAGCGGCCACGGCTACTGGTTCAGCCGCCCCGACGAGCCCGTCGCCAAGCACCTGGAGCAGGTCTTCCTCGGCTCGGCCCTCTAGGCCCTCCAGGAGATGCCGTGTCCGCAGGACCCGCCGGGGCCACCGCCCCGCGCCCGCACCCCCACCGCCCCGCCCCGCACGCCGCCACGCCTTCGAGGGAGTCACGCCCATGACGTACGACGCCTACGGTCGCAACACCGCGGCCACCGACCCCGCCGCCCCCTACTACCGCCCGCGCCGCCTCCGCCGCACCCCCGCGCTGCGCCGCTTCGCCGCCGAGACCCGCGTCGGCCCCGCCAACCTCGTCCAGCCCCTCTTCCTCCGCGAGGGCCTCACCGAAGCGCGTGAGATCCCCTCCATGCCGGGCGTCTTCCAGCACACCCGCGACACCCTCCGCAAGGCCGCCGCCGAGGCCGTCGCCAACGGGGTCGGCGGACTCATCCTCTTCGGCATCCCCGAGCACAAGGACCCCACCGGCACCGGCGCCGTCGACCCGGACGGCATCCTCCAGGTCGCCCTGCGCGACGTCGTCGCCGAGGTCGGCGACTCCACCGTCGTCATCGGCGACATCAACCTCGACGAGTACACCGACCACGGCCACACCGGCGTCCTCGACGCGAACGGCGACGTCGACAACGACGCCAGCATCGAGCTGTACGCGCGGGCCGCCGTCGTCCAGGCCGACGCCGGCGCCCAGATCGTCGCCCCCAGCGGCATGATGGACGGCCAGGTCCGCCGCATCCGCGAGGCCCTGGACCGGGCCGGACACCAGTCGGTCGCCATCCTCGGCTACTCCGCCAAGTACGCCTCGCACTTCTACGGCCCCTTCCGCGACGCCGTCGAGTCCACCCTGCGCGGCGACCGCAAGGGCTACCAGCAGTACCCCGGCAACATCCGCGAATCCCTCCTGGAGGTCTCCCTCGACGTCGCCGAGGGCGCCGACCTGGTCATGGTCAAGCCCGCCCTCGCCTACCTCGACATCGTCCGGCTCATCGCCGACCACGTGCAGGTGCCCGTCTCCGCCTACCAGGTCTCCGGCGAGTACTCCATGGTCGAGGCGGCCGCCGCCAAGGGCTGGATCGACCGCGACCAGGTCGTCCGGGAGAGCCTCGCCTCCATCCACCGCGCCGGCGCCACCCAGATCATCACCTACTGGGCCTCCGAGTTCGCCCAGAGCCTGGACCGGTGACCCGGTGACCCCGTCCTCCTCCATGCTGGTCCTCGGCATCAGCCACGCCAGCGCCCCGCTCGACCTCCTGGAGAGACTCGCCGGCACCGACCGGCCCGCCGAGGAACTCGTCTCCGACGTGACCTCCGTCGACGGCATCGACGCCGCCGTCGTCGTCTCCACCTGCAACCGCCTGGAGATCTACGCCGAGACCCGGGGCGGCACCTCCGGCCCCGGCGAACTGGACGACCTCGGCGAGCTGTTCGCCCAGCACACCGGCGTCGACCGCGCCGAGATCGCCCCGCACCTCTACAGCCACCACGCCGACGGGGCCGTGCGCCACCTCTTCGCCGTGGCCTCCGGGCTCGAATCGGTCGTGGTCGGCGAGGACCAGATCCTCGGCCAGGTGAAACTGGGCCTCGAACGGTCCCAGCGGCTCGACCGGACCGGCCGGGTCCTCGCCAAGGCCGTCCAGACCGCCCTCAGGGTCGGCAAGCGGGCCCGCAACGAGACCGGGCTCAACGAGGCCGGCCGCTCGCTCGCCACCGCCGGACTCGGCTTCTTCGAGCGCCGCGTCGGCTCCCTGCACGGCAAGACCGCCCTCGTCATCGGTGCCGGCGCCTTCGCCGGCGTCGTCGTCGCCGCCCTGCGCCGCTCCGGCCTCGACCGGGTCCACGTCGCCAACCGCACCCCCGAGAAGGCCCAGCGGCTCGCCGAGACCACCGGGGGAGCGGGCTACGACCTGGCCGACGTGCCCCGGCTGCTCACCGAGGTGGACGTCGTCGTCGGCGCCACCGCCGCCACCGGCCACCTCGTCACCGCCCGGCACGTCGAGGAGGCGCTCGCCGCCCGGGACGGCCGCGAGCTGTTCCTGCTCGACCTGTCGCTGCCGCACAACATCGCGCCCACGGCGGCGGAACTGCCCGGCGTCACCTTCGTCGACCTGCGCCGGATCGCGGAGGAGGGCCAGGAGGACGAGATCTCCGCCGCCAGCGTCCAGGCCGCGCACGAGCTGATCGACGCCGAGGTCGAGCAGTTCCGCACGGGCCTCCGGCTCGCCGGCGCCAAGCCCGTCCTCACCGCCCTGCGCACCGCCGCCACCGAGGCCGCCGAAGCCGAACTCGACCGGCTCGCCCGCCGCCTCGACGGGCTCGACGGCGCGGCCCGGCAGGAGATCGGCCGCAGCGTCCGCCGCATCGTCGACAAGGCCCTGCACCAGCCCACCGTCCTGGTGCGCGAGCTGGCGGCCGACCCGGACGGCGCCCGGCACATCGCCGCCTTCACCCGCCTCTTCGCCGCGGCGGAACCCACCGGCGCCGACGACACCGACACCACGAACGAGAAGAAGATCGAGGCCATCGCATGAGTGACATCTCGGCCCTCTGGGAAGCCGAATCCATCGCCGTCATCGGGGCCAGCGAGCGCCCCGGCGCCCTGGGCCGCAAGCCGCTCGACTACCTCCTCCGGTACGGCTACAAGGGCCGGATCCTGCCGGTCAACCCGCGCTCCCCGGAGATCCTCGGCGTCCCGGCGTACCCCAGCGTCAAGGACGCCCCGGGCCCCGTCGACCTGGCCCTGATCATGGTCTCCGCCGAGCGGGTGCCCGGCGCCGTCGACGACTGCGTCGCCGCCGGCGTCAAGCTCGCCGTCATCGCCTCCTCCGGCTTCGCCGAGACCGGCGAGGAGGGCGCCCGCCTCCAGGCCGAGGTCGTCGCCAGGGCCCGCGCCGGAGGCCTGCGGATCATCGGACCCAACTGCATCGGCGCCGTCGGCTACGAGAACCGCGTCCTCGCCACCTTCAGCCCGCTCTTCGGCGCCGAGTCCGTGCCCTTCGAGCCCGGCACCCTCGCCTTCGTCAGCCAGAGCGGAGCCCTCGGCTTCGGCGCCGCCAGCCTCGCCCTGGAGCGGGGCCTGCGCCCCGGCTGGGTGGTCAGCACCGGCAACGACGCCGACGTCACCGCCCTCGAAGTCCTCCGCGAGCTGGCCGCCGTCCCCGAGGTCACCGGCCTCCTCGGCTACCTGGAGGACACCCCGGACATCGGGACCCTCCGCGAACTGGCCGGCTCCGGCAAGCCCGTCGCCCTCCTCAAGTCCGGCCGCACCGAGGCGGGCGGCCGCGCCGCCGCCTCGCACACCGGCGCCCTCGCCACCGACGACCGGGTCCTGGACGCCGCCCTGCGCGGCCTCGGCATCGTCCGCGTCGAGGACATCGACGAACTCCTCGACGTGGCCCGGGTCTTCGAGTCCGAGCGGCGTCCCGCCGGCAACCGCGTCGCCGTCGTCACCACCTCCGGCGGCTCCGGCATCCTCGCCGCCGACGCCGTCGAGGCCCACGGCCTGGAGCTCAGCGCCCTGGAGCCGCGCAGCAAGGAGGCGCTCGCCGAGATCGTCCCCGCCTTCGGGGCCATCGACAACCCGGTCGACATCACGGCCACCGTCCTCAGCGACCCCTCCCTGTTCGACCGCTCCCTCGACGTCCTGATCGCCGACGACACCGTCGACATCATCGTCGCCGCCTTCTGCGTGATGGCCGGACCCGACGTCGAGAAGGCCGTCAACGCCCTCTCCCGCGCCGCCGCGAAGGGCGGCAAGCCCCTCCTCGTCGCCCGCACCGGCGCCGACTTCCTCGCCCCCAACGCCCCGCGCGACCTGCGCGAGGCCGGGCTGCCCGAGTACCCGACGCCGGCCCGCGCCCTGCGCGCCGCCGCCGCCCTCTGGGAGGTCAGCCGCCCCCGTGCGCTCCCGGACGCCCCCCGTCCCGGGACGGTCCCCGGCCCCGGCGCGGGGGCCACGGAGCCCGAGCTCAAGCGGCTCCTCGCCGAGGCGGGGATCGCCGTGCCGAAGGGCCGGATCGCGACGGACGCCGAGGACGCGGCGCGGGCCGTGACCGAGGTCGGCGGCACGGCGGTGCTCAAGGCCGTGGTGCCCGGACTGCTCCACAAGACGGAGGCGGGAGGCGTGGAGATCGGCGTCACCGCCGACACCGCGCCCGGGGCGTACGGACGGCTCGCCGCGCTCGGCGGCCAGGTGCTCGTCGAGGAACTCGTCGACGAGGGGGTCGAGTTGATCGTGGGCGTCCACACCACCGACCTGGGCCCGGTGCTCACCGCCGGCCTCGGCGGGATCTTCACCGAGGTCCTCGACGACGTCGGCCACCGCCTCCTGCCGCTGGCACCGGGCGAGGGCGTCGAGCTCCTCGCCGGGCTGCGCGGCGCGAAGATACTCGCCGGCACCCGGGGTCGGGCCGCCGTGGACGTCGAAGCCGCCGCCGAACTCCTCCACAAGGTCGGCGAACTGGTCCAGGACTGGCCGGCCGGCTTCGCCCTCGACCTCAACCCCGTACGGGTCCTCACGAAGGGCGCGGTCGTCCTGGACGCGGCGCTCGGCGACGAGGAGGCGGCCCGATGAGCGGCACGGACAACAGCAGGGCCCTCTTCGAGCGCGCCCGCGCGGTCACCCCCGGCGGCGTCAACTCACCGGTCCGCGCCTTCGGCGCCGTCGGGGGCACCCCGCGCTTCATCGCCTCCGCCCAGGGCCCGTACCTCACCGACAGCGACGGCAACGAGTACGTCGACCTCATCTGCTCCTGGGGCCCGATGATCCTGGGCCACCGCCACCCGGCCGTCGTCGAGGCGGTCGCCCGGGCCCTGGAGCGGGGCACCTCCTTCGGGGCGCCCTCCACCGGCGAGGTCGAACTCGCCGAGGAGATCGTCGACCGGGTCGCCCCCGTCGAGCAGGTGCGTCTGGTCAGCTCCGGCACCGAGGCGACGATGTCGGCGATCCGCCTGGCGCGCGGCTTCACCGGCCGCTCCAAGATCGTGAAGTTCGCGGGCTGCTACCACGGCCACGTGGACGCGCTCCTCGCCTCGGCCGGCTCCGGCCTCGCGACCTTCGCGCTGCCCGACACCCCGGGCGTCACCGGCGCCCAGGCGAGCGACACGATCGTCCTGCCGTACAACGACCTGGCGGCGGTCGAGAAGGTCTTCGCCGAGATCGGCGACGAGATCGCCGCCGTCATCACCGAGGCGGCCCCCGGCAACATGGGCGCCGTCCCCCCGCTGCCCGGCTTCAACGCCGGCCTCAAGGAGATCACCGCCCGCCACGGCGCGCTGTTCGTCTCCGACGAGGTCATGACGGGCTTCCGGGCCAGCCGCTCCGGCTGGTACGGCCGGGACGGCGTCGCCCCCGACCTGCTGACCTTCGGCAAGGTCATGGGCGGCGGCTTCCCCGCGGCGGCCTTCGGCGGACGCGCGGACGTCATGGCCCACCTCGCCCCGGCCGGCCCCGTCTACCAGGCGGGCACCCTCTCCGGGAACCCGGTCGCCACCGCCGCCGGCCTCGCCACCCTGCGGCACAGCACCCCCGAGGTGTACGAGCGGCTCGACCGGGTCTCGGCCGCGATCGGCGCCGAGGTCTCCGCCGCCCTCGCCAAGGAGGGCGTGGCGCACCGGCTGCAGTACTCCGGCACCATGTTCTCGGTCTTCTTCGCCGAGGACGAGGTGGTGGACTTCGACGGGGTCCGCGCCACCGAGGCGTACCGCTACACCCCGTTCTTCCACGAGCTGCTGCGGCAGGGCGTCTATCTGCCGCCCTCGCCGTTCGAGGCCTGGTTCGTCTCGGCCTCGCACGACGACCGGGCCGTGAACCGGGTGGTCGAGGCGCTCCCGGCCGCGGCGGCGGCAGCGGCGGCGGCGAAGCGCTGAGCGGTGAGCAAAGGGAAAGCCCCCGTGGACCACGGGGGCTTTCCGCTCTTCGCACGCCTTACTCGGGAAGCTCGATCCGCACCTCGACGTTCCCCCGGATCGCCTTCGAGTACGGGCAGCGCCCGTGGGCGGCGTCGGCGAGCCGCCGCGCCTCGGCGGCGCCGAGCCCGGGCAGCTCGACGGTGAGGACCACCGACAGGTGGAAGCCCCCCTCCTCCTTGTGCAGCGCCACCTCGGCGGTGACGGTGTCGTCCGTGAGCGCGGTCCCGGCCTCGCGCGCGGAGACCCGGAGCGCGCTGTGGAAGCAGGCGGCGTAGCCGGCGGCGAAGAGCTGCTCGGGGTTGGTCGCGGTGCCGGAGCCGCCGACGGCCTTGGGGCTCGACAGCGGCAGGTCGAGGAGCCCGTCGGAGGAGCGCACGGCGCCGTTGCGCCCGTCTCCGGTGGAAGCGACCTCGGCGGTGTAGACGACGGCCATGCGTCATTCCTTTCGACGGCGGAGAAAGGGGAATTCCTCCCAGTCTCCGGCGCCGCCGAATTCCCGGCGCTACGGATCTCCGCAGTCCTCTCCGGTGGAACTCCCCATAGCGTGAAGGGAATCACGCATCCATGAATTCAAGGGAGTCGGCCATGACAGGACCGCTGAGCGGAGTGCGCGTACTGGAATTCGCGGGCTCGGCGCCCACCGCGTTCGTCGGCACCGTCCTGTCCGGTCTCGGCGCCGACGTCGTACGGATCGACCGGGCACCGGGCACCCCGCCCGCGCCCGGTGCCGAGCGCCCGGCGGAGAACCCGCTCTCCCGCGGCCGCCGTTCGGTCGCCCTGGACCTCAAGGGCCCCGAGGGGGTCGAGCGGGCGCTCTCCCTCGCCGGGCACGCCGACATCCTCGTCGAGGGCTTCCGCCCCGGCGTCGCCGACCGCCTCGGCATCGGCCCCGAGGCGGCCCTCGCCCGCAACCCGCGCCTCGTCTACGGCCGGCTCAGCGGCTGGGGCGGCCGGGGCGAATGGGCCGGACGCGCCGCCCACGACCTCGCGGTCCTCGCCCTGACCGGCGCCCTCGACACCGACCCCGCGACCGGGGCACCGGTGCCGCCCCCGACCGCATACCTCTCCAGCTTCGCCGGCGGGGCCAACGCCCATGTGCACGGACTGCTCGCCGCGCTCCACGAGCGGGAGCGCTCGGGCCGGGGCCAGGTCGTCGACACCGCCCTCGCGGACGGCGCCGCCCTGATCGCCACCCTGATCCACCAGTGGCGCGCGGTCCCCGGCAACCACACCGTCACCGACGCCCCGCACTACTCCTTCTACGCGGCCGCCGACGGTCTGCACCTCGCCGTCGCCGCCATCGAACCCCGGCTCTACCAGAACCTCCTGGAGCAGCTGGGCCTGACGGAGCACGACGCCCTCCCCGACCGCGCCGACCCGGCCTCCTGGCCCGCGCTCCGGTCCCTGATCGCCGCCCGCTTCGCGACCCGGGACCGCGAGCACTGGGTCAAGCTCTTCGACGCCGTGGACGCCGGCGTGGCCCCCGTGCTGACCGCCGCCGAGGCGGCCGAACACCACCAACTGGCCGCGCGCGGAGCCTTCGTGGAGGTCGGCGGCACCCTCCAGCCGGCCCCCGCCTCCCGCTTCGACCGCACCCCGGCCGGCGTCCCGGGCCGCGCCCCGCTCCCGGGCGAGCACACCGACGAGGTGCCGGCCGAATGGGCTCGGGCCTCCAGGTAGCGCAGCACGGCCGGGATCCGGCGGCTGTAGCCGTCGGTCCGGTGGAGCTCCAGCTTGTCGAAGACGGTGTCGGGGTACTTCTCCACCGCGCTCAGCGAGAGGTGCGGCTGCCGCGCGACGGCCGCGTTCGTGCACCCCTGGGCCAGCACCTCCAGGACCTCCCGCTCGCGCGGGGTGAGCCGGGCCAGGGGATCGGCACGGGCGCTGCGCACGACGAGCCGGCGCACCACCTCCGGGTCGACCGCCGCCCCGCCCGCGTGGATCCGGTCCAGCGCGTCGAGGAACTCCTCGACCTGGGCCACCCGGTCCTTGAGGAGGTGGCCGACCCGCTCCGCGCCGGCGGCGCGGAGCCGGGCCGCGTAGCTGCGCTCGACGTACCGGGAGAGCACCAGCACCCCCGTGTCCGGCAGCCGCTCGCGGATCTCCACGGCGGCCCGCAGCCCCTCGTCCGTGTGGGTCGGCGACATCCGGATGTCGGCGACCACGACGTCCGGGCGCCGCGCCGCCACCTCGGCGACCAGGCCCTTCGCGTCGCCGAACGCGGCGAGCACCTCATGGCCCCCCCGACGAGCAGCCGCACCAGGCCCTCCCGCAGCAGGGCCGAGTCCTCGGCCAGGATCACGCGCACGGCAACTCCGCGACAAGAGCGGTGGGTCCCCCGAGGGGGCTGTCGACCCGCAGGCTCCCGTCGAGCGCGGCGACCCGGCTGCGCAGCCCGGTGAGCCCGCTCCCGGCCGGGTCCGCGCCGCCCCGGCCGGACGCCGTCGTGGAGGTCGCGCCCGATCCGCCGGCGCTCGGTGTCCACGGCCCGGACCACGGCGGCCCGGCCGAGGACGAGTTCGTCGATGCGCCGCCGCAGCAGTTCCCGCCCGGAGGGCCCGAAGCACGCGCGCGAGGCGGCCCAGAGCGCGTGCATCCGCCGCTGCCCGAAGGGCGCGCCGATCCAGTGGGGGGCCACCGCCCCGACCACCGAACCGAGCGTCGTCCAGAACAGCGCCGGGGCCGGGCCGGGCACGCCCTGTCCGGCGGTGAAGCCGGTCAGGGGCAGGACCACCTCGCCGGGCAGCGGCGGAAAGAGGTTCTCCAGCGCGATGGCGAGCCCCGCGCCCGGCCCGCCCATCGTGTCGACGAGCCCCGCGGCCCATCCGACGAACCCGTCGGCGGCCTCCCCGGCCAGGGCCGGGGGAGGGACGGGTGAGGGACGAGCGCGGTGATCGGCACGGTGGGTCTCCAAGGACGACGAGCGACTCCCGGAGCCCCTGCCCCGGCGCCCCTCCACGCCAGAAATCCCAGCTCACCGCCGGTACGAGGCTTCCCACCCGGCCACCCTGCGGAAAACCGCAGGGGCGGAGCGGGCTCCGGCGCGGTCCGGGGGCTCTCCCCGGACGGCCTACCCTTGGATCCATGACGAGCAGCAGCGACCGGAGCACCGCAGTGAGCGTTGACGGCACCAAGACCTACGAGATCCGCACCTACGGGTGCCAGATGAACGTCCACGACTCCGAGCGGCTCTCCGGTCTGCTGGAGGAGGCGGGTTACGTCCGGGCCCCCAAGGGCGCGGACGGCGACGCCGACGTCGTCGTCTTCAACACCTGCGCGGTCCGCGAGAACGCCGACAACAAGCTGTACGGCAACCTCGGCCGGCTCGCCCCGATGAAGACCGCGCGCCCCGGCATGCAGATCGCCGTCGGCGGCTGCCTCGCCCAGAAGGACCGCGACACCATCGTCAAGAAGGCCCCGTGGGTCGACGTGGTCTTCGGCACGCACAACATCGGCAAGCTGCCGGTCCTCCTGGAGCGCGCCCGCGTCCAGGAGGAGGCGCAGATCGAGATCGCCGAGTCGCTGGAGGCCTTCCCCTCCACGCTGCCGACCCGCCGCGAGTCCGCGTACGCCGCCTGGGTCTCGATCTCCGTCGGCTGCAACAACACCTGCACCTTCTGCATCGTCCCGGCCCTGCGCGGCAAGGAGGAGGACCGCCGGCCCGGCGACATCCTCGCCGAGATCGAGGCGCTGGTCTCCGAAGGCGTCTCCGAGATCACCCTGCTCGGCCAGAACGTCAACGCGTACGGCTCCGACCTGGGCGACCGCGAGGCCTTCAGCAAGCTGCTGCGTGCCTGCGGGCAGATCGAGGGCCTGGAGCGCGTCCGCTTCACCTCCCCCCACCCCCGTGACTTCACGGACGACGTCATCGCGGCCATGGCCGAGACGCCGAACGTCATGCCGCAGCTGCACATGCCGCTCCAGTCCGGCTCGGACACGATCCTGAGGGCGATGCGCCGCTCGTACCGGCAGGAGCGTTTCCTCGGCATCATCGAGAAGGTCCGGGCGGCGATCCCGCACGCCGCGATCTCCACCGACATCATCGTGGGCTTCCCCGGCGAGACCGAGGAGGACTTCGAGCAGACGATGCACACCGTCCGCGAGGCCCGCTTCGCGAACGCCTTCACCTTCCAGTACTCCAAGCGCCCCGGCACCCCGGCGGCCACCATGGAGGGCCAGATCCCCAAGGAGGTCGTGCAGGCGCGCTACGAGCGCCTCGTCGCCCTCCAGGAGGAGATCTCCTGGGAGGAGAACAAGAAGCAGGTCGGCCGCACCCTCGAGGTCATGGTCGCGGAGGGCGAGGGCCGCAAGGACGGCGAGACCCACCGGCTCTCCGGCCGCGCCCCCGACAACCGGCTCGTCCACTTCACGAAGCCGGACGAGGCGGTCCGCCCGGGCGACGTGGTGACGGTCGAGATCACGTACGCGGCCCCGCACCACCTCCTCGCCCAGGGCGCGGTCTCCTCGGTCCGCCGTACGCGCGCGGGCGACGCGTGGGAGAAGCGCACGGAGGCCGCGGCGGCGAAGCCGGCGGGCGTCCTGCTCGGCCTCCCGACGATCGGCGCCCCGGCCCCCCTCCCGACCCCGACACCCCCGGCCTGCGCCGGCCACTGACCCCCACACCCCCGTGTGGGCAATCGTCCCGCTCGAGCAGGGGGACCCCCTTCGCCCCAGCGGAACAGTTGCCCACAACGAGGGTGGGCGGGGGCGCCGCCCCCCCACGGGACGACCGCCCACAACGGGGGAGCGCCGCCCTGGCGCAGTAGGCTGCGGATCATGCTTGTCGCCGCAGCCGTCTGCCCCAGTCCCCCCCTCCTCGTCCCCGACGTCGCGACCGGCGCCGCCCCCGAGTTGGACGCCGCGCGTGCGGCGTGCGCGGATGCCGTCGGGCTGCTCGCCGCCGCCCGCCCCGACCGGCTGTACGTCGTCGGACCCGCGGACGAGGGCGCGCACGGCGGCTACCCGGCCGGCGCGACGGGTTCCTTCGCCGGCTTCGGCGTCGACCTCTCCGTACGACTCGGCGCAGAATCACCCCAGGCCCAGGCCCAGCCTCAGGACGACCGCCCCCTGCCCCCCTCCCTCGCCGTCGGCGCCTGGCTCCTGGCCCGCGCCGGCTGGGCCGACGCGCCGATCGAGGGCCTGGGCGTGGCCGCCTCGACAACGGCGGACGTCTGCGCCGGAACCGGTCGGGAGCTCGCCGCCTCCGCCGAACGCGTCGCCCTCCTCGTACTGGGCGACGGCAGTGCCTGCCGGACCGTGAAGGCACCCGGCTACCTGGACGAGCGGGCCGCGGGCTTCGACGCGGAGGCGGCCCGGGCGCTGGGGACGGCCGACGCGGCGGCGCTGCTCGCGCTGGACGCCGGGCTCGCGTCCGAGCTGAAGGCGGCCGGCCGCGCCTCCTGGCAGGTCCTGGCGGGCGCCGCCGAGGGCGCCGGGCTCGACGGCCGACTGCTCTTCGAGGACGCCCCGTACGGCGTGGGGTACTTCGTCGCGGCCTGGTCCTGAGGGACGGCGGGGAGGGCGGGGACGCCGGGGACGGAAACGGCGGACGGCCGCGGAGCGCGATGCTCCGCGGCCGTCCGCCGTGCGGAGGGACCGTCAGACGGTCGGCGGAGGCGGCGGCGTCGGCGTCGTCGCGCCACCGTCCCCGGGCGTGCCGTCGTCCTTGTGACCGATCCGGTCGATGGCGCCCTTCGCCTTGTCCGTACCGGTGTGGATCTTGTCGCTGTACTTGCCCTTGGTCTTCTCGTCCACCAGCTTCGCGGCCTTGTCCAGGCCGTGGTCGATCTTCTCGCCGTGCTGCTGCGCGAGGTCGGCGACCTTGTCCTTGGCCGGGGCGAGCTTGGCCTTCAGCGAATCCAGGAGACCCATGGGGCACCTTCCCTCCGCGGGCCTCTGGGGCCCGTGTTCCGTGACGTGCGTTCCGCGTCCTGCTTCTTCTGTGCGTCCTTCTGCGAACCCTTCAGCTGAAAGGTTGCAAAAACGGCCATACCCACTCCACAGAGTACTCGGACGGTGGGGATGTCGTGGTCGGCGACGGCCGGAACCCGGGGTGATCCACGGTCGGACCCCGTCCCGGGCGGGAGGTTTGCGAGACTGGGACGGTGAGAAGCGCAGCTCCCGCCCCGCGGGTCATCGCCGTCGTCGGCCCCACGGCAGCCGGAAAGTCCGATCTGGGTGTATTCCTGGCCCAACGGCTCGGCGGCGAGGTCGTCAACGCCGACTCGATGCAGCTCTACCGGGGGATGGACATCGGGACCGCCAAGCTGACGCCGGAGGAGCGCGGCGGCGTCCCGCACCACCTCCTCGACATCTGGGACGTGACCGAGGCCGCCAGCGTCGCCGAGTACCAGCGCCTCGCGCGCGCCGAGATCGACCGCCTGCTCGCCGCCGGCCGCACCCCGGTCCTCGTCGGCGGTTCCGGACTGTACGTACGGGGGGCCGTCGACGCCCTCGAGTTCCCCGGCACCGACCCCGCCGTCCGGGCCCGTCTGGAGGCCGAGTTGGAGGAGCGCGGCTCCGGCGTCCTGCACGCCCGGCTCGCCGCGGCGGACCCCGGGGCGGCCCGCGCGATCCTGCCCAGCAACGGACGCCGCATCGTCCGGGCCCTGGAGGTGATCGAGATCACCGGCAAGCCCTTCACCGCCAACCTGCCGGGCCCGGACTCCGTCTACGACACCGTCCAGATCGGCGTCGACGTGGCCCGCCCCGAGCTCGACGAACGGATCGCCACGCGCGTGGACCGCATGTGGGAGGCCGGTCTCGTCGACGAGGTGCGCGCGCTGGAGGCGCGGGGGCTGCGCGAGGGACGCACGGCGGCCCGCGCCCTGGGCTACCAGCAGGTCCTCGCGGCGCTCGCGGGGGAGTGCTCCGAGGACGAGGCGCGCGCGGAGACCGTGCGGGCCACGAAGCGCTTCGCGCGCCGCCAGGACTCGTGGTTCCGCCGCGACCCGCGGGTGCACTGGCTCAGCGGAGCCGCCGATCACCGCGGGGAACTCCCGCGGGAGGCGCTCTCGTTGCTCGAACGAGCGGTTACAGCCTGATCACGTGATGGCATCGGGACGCACTGCCCGTCATTTCGGCGGTCATGAGCGTGCCATCATCGAGCATCGATCGACCAAGTGGAGTCCGAGTGGGGAGGGCGCGTGGCGATGGAGGCCGGCCCTCGCGACAGAGAACAGCACGAGGCGGCCCTGGGTGACCCGACGGCGGATCCGTCGGGCGACACGCCGGGCCGTCCGACGGACGACACCTCCGTCGGGACCCCGGGGCTGACCCCGGACGGGCCCGACGACGCCGTGGGCACCGCCGTCGAGGTCGACGCCGACGAGGTCGAGGTCGAGCTGCGCCCCCAGCGCCGGCTGCGGATCTGGCAGCTCGCCCCGATCGTGGGCCTGGCCGCCGTCGGCTCGCTGATGTTCGCCTTCCCGCTCGCCTTCGGCTCGGGGGACGGCGGCGCCGTCGTCGCCATGCTCGGCCTCCTCATCAGCTCCTGCGCGGCGGGCTGGGGCATGATGGCCGCCCGCAAGGTCGGCTACACCTGGCCGGGACTCCCGCAGCGCGGTTCGGGCGAGCGCCCGGACTGGCGCGTCCTCGCCCTGTACGTGTCGACGATCGCGGCCCTGGTCGCCCTCGCGGTCTGGCGCGTGGCCCGGCTGCGCTGAGCCTCCGGCGCGGTCCCGTGCGGAACGGGGCCCGGGCCGGGGGAGACCCGGGCGCGCCCGGGGCCGGGGGCCGTCCCGTGGACGGGACGGCGGTCCGTCGGACCCGCCCCGTACAGTTGATCGCGTGACCAGCACGCAGACCTCGCCGATCCCCTTCCTCAAGGGCCACGGCACCGAGAACGACTTCGTGATCGTCCCCGACGCGGAGAACGCCGTCGACCTGCCTCCCGCCCTCGTGGCGCGCCTCTGCGACCGGCGGGCCGGCATCGGGGGCGACGGAGTGCTGCACGTGGTGCGCAGCGCCGCCCACCCCGACGCGCGCCACCTGGCCGACGAGGCCGAGTGGTTCATGGACTACCGCAACGCCGACGGCTCCGTCGCCGAGATGTGCGGGAACGGCGTCCGGGTCTTCGCCCGCTACCTGGAGCACGCGGGGCACGTCACCGCGGGCCAGGTCGCGGTCGCCACCCGGGGCGGCGTCAAGCACGTCCACCTGGACAAGGACGGCTCCGTCACCGTCGCCATGGGCCGCGCGGTCCTCCCCGAGGCCGGGGTCACCGTCACCGTCGACGGCCGCAGCTGGCCCGCGCGCAACGTGAACATGGGCAACCCGCACGCGATCGCCTTCGTCGAGGACCTCGCCCACGCGGGGACCCTGTACGACGAGCCGCCGTACGAGCCCGCCGAGGTCTACCCGGACGGGGTGAACATCGAGTTCGTCGCCGACCGCGGCCCCCGCCACGTCGCCATGCGGGTCCACGAGCGCGGCGCGTCCGAGACCCGCTCCTGCGGCACCGGCGCCTGCGCCGTCGCCGTCGCCACCGCCCGCCGGGACGGCGTCGACCCCGCCGAGAGCGGCACCCCCGTCACGTACACCGTCGACGTGCTCGGCGGGACCCTGGTCATCACCGAGCACCCCGACGGCCGGATCGACATGACGGGACCCGCGGTCATCGTCGCCGAGGGCACCGTCGATCCGACGTGGCTGGGCCCGACGGCGTGATCGCGCGCGACGGAATCGAAACTGTCAACGACTGATCTGTCGCTCGAATGGGTGATCCGTTTCACGCTGGGCGAGAGCGTGACTGCGCCGCGTGGTGGGGTCGGTAGCATCAAGCACCGGCCCCCCGGGCACGCCTGGCCCGCCCACCGCCGGTCGACGTTGCCGGAGGTGCCCCATGAGCGCAGAGGCCACCAACCCCGAGGCCGCCCCCACCGACGTGACCGTCCGCAGACGCGGACGCGCCCGGATCGACCTGCGCCGCCTCGGCCGCACCGCCCTGCTGAACGCCACCGCGGGGCCGGCGCCCCGTGACCGACTGCCCGACGCCATCGGCCATGTGGCGGAGGCGCACCGGGCCCACCACCCCGAGGCCGACCTGACGGTCCTCGGCCGGGCGTACGTCCTCGCCGAGTCCTCGCACCGCGGCCAGTTCCGCAAGAGCGGCGAGCCGTACATCACCCACCCGCTCGCGGTCACCCTCATCCTCGCCGAACTCGGCGCGGAGACCACCACCCTGACCGCCTCCCTCCTCCACGACACCGTCGAGGACACCGAGGTGACGCTCGATCAGGTGCGCCACGAGTTCGGCGACGAGGTCGCCTACCTCGTCGACGGCGTCACCAAGGTCGAGAAGATCGACTACGGCGCCGCCGCCGAGCCCGAGACCTTCCGCAAGATGCTCGTCGCCACCGGCAGCGACGTCCGGGTCATGTCGATCAAGCTCGCCGACCGCCTCCACAACATGCGCACCCTCGGCGTGATGCGCCCCGAGAAACAGGCCAGGATCGCCAAGGTCACCCGGGACGTCCTCATCCCGCTCGCCGAGCGGCTCGGCGTCCAGGCCCTCAAGACCGAGCTGGAGGACCTGGTCTTCGCGATCCTCCACCCCGAGGAGTACGAGACCACCCGCGCACTCGTCGCGGACCACCCCGACGCCGCCGACGCGCTCGACGCCGTCGCCGAACAGGTCGCCGCCGTCCTGCGCGAGGCGGACATCGGCGCCGAGGTCCTCGTCCGCCCCCGCCACTTCGTCTCCGTCCACCGGGTCCGCCTCAAGCGCGGCGAACTGCGGGGCTGCGACTTCGGGCGGCTCCTCGTCCTCGTCGCCGAGGACGCCGACTGCTACGCGGTCCTCGGCGAGCTCCACACCTGTTTCACCCCGGTGATCTCCGAGTTCAAGGACTTCATCGCCGCCCCCAAGTTCAACCTGTACCAGTCCCTGCACACCGCGGTCGCGGCCCCCGACGGAGCCGTCGCCGAGGTCCTCATCCGGACCCACCGGATGCACACGGTCGCCGAGGCCGGGGTCGTCGCCCTCGGCAACCCCCACGTGGGCCAGGAACCGGACGGCCCCCTCCAGGGACCGGAAGACGGCGAACGCGTCGACCCCACCCGCCCCGGCTGGCTCTCCCGGCTCCTCGACTGGCAGCAGTCCGCCCCCGACCCCGACACCTTCTGGACCTCGCTCCGCGCCGACCTCGCCGAGGACGACGAGATCACCGTCTTCCACGCCGACGGCAGCGCCCCCGGCACGATCAGCCTGCCCGCCGGCGCCAGCTGCGTCGACGCCGCGTACGCCCAGCACGGCGAGGACGCCCACGCCTGCCTCGGCGCCCGCGTCAACGGCCGCCTCGCACCGCTGAGCACCGTCCTCGGCGACGGCGACACCGTGCAGCTGCTGCTCGCCCGCGACGCCGTCTCCGGGCCGTCCCCCGCGTGGCTGGACCACGCCCGCACCCCCGCCGCCCGGATCGCGATCACCGGCTGGCTCCAGGCCCACCCCGAGAGCGCCGCGCCCCCCGCCCCCACCGAGCCCCGCCCGCAGGTCAACGTCCCCGCCGACCGCCGCTCCGGCGCCGAACTCCACGCCGACCTCGACGGCGAGCCGGCCGCAGCCGTCCGGCCGGCGGGCTGCTGCACCCCCGTACCGCCCGACGAGATCACCGGCTTCCGGGTCCGCGGCGGATCGGTCACCGTGCACCGCGCCCGCTGCTCGGCCGCCGACACCATGCGCGGCCTCGGGCGCGAGCCCGTCACCGTCCGCTGGGGCGACACCGCCCGGGGCAGGGTCACCCTCGTCGCCGAGTCCTTCGGGCGGCCCGGGCTGCTCGCCGACCTCACCGAGGCCATCGCCGCCTTCGGCGCCGCCGTCGTCTCGGCGAACGTCGAACCGCCCACCGAGCAGCGCGTCCGCCACACCTACACCCTCCAGCTCCCCGACGCGGCCGGTCTCGCCGCCCTCATGAAAGCCATGCGGGACGTACCCGGGGTGTACGACGTCAGCCGCGCCCGCCGCTCGCGCGGCCCGAGCTGACGACCCCCTTCGGGTGGCCCGAGCCGACGACCCCCTTCGGGTGGCCGGTGCGCGCGCCGCCCCGGTGCGCGGCGGCGGCCCTGGTAGCCGTAGGGCCATTCCTCCGGAAAGGCCCTGGCCCATGCCGCTCGTCCGAACGTCCCTGCCCCGCGCGCGGTGGCTCCGCTCCGCCGTCCTGGTCGCCGCCTCGGCCGGGCTCGTCGCCGCCGCGCTGCCCGCCCCCGCGCCGCTCGGCATCGGGGACCCGCTCTTCCCGCACCTCGGCAACCCCGGCTACGACGTCCTCGCCTACACGCTCGACCTCACCTATCCGGGGGTGAACACGAAGCCCCTCACCGCCGTCACCCGGATCGACGCGCGCGCCACCGAGGACCTGGAGCGGGTCAACCTCGACTTCACCCACGGCACGGTCTCCGCCGTCACCGTCGACGGCCTGCCCGCCGAGTACGCCACCAGCGGCGAGGACCTGGTCGTCACCCCCCTCGTCCCGATCGACGCGGGCGAGGAGGTCGAGATCACCGTCACCCACACCAGCGACCCCACCGGCCCCGCCGCCACCGGCGGCTGGGTCCGCACCAGCGACGGCCTCGCCATGGCCAACCAGGCCGACGCCGCCCACCGGGTCTTCCCCTCCAACGACCACCCCTCCGACAAGGCCCGGTTCACCTTCCGGGTGACCGCCCCCAGCGGGCTCACCGTCGTCGCCAACGGACTCCCCGCGGGCCGCGTCGACCACGGCGCCACCACCACCTGGACGTACCGCACCCGGCACCCCATGGCCACGGAGCTCGCCCAGGTCTCCATCGGCCGCTCCACCGTCGTCCACCGCGCGGGCCCCCACGGGCTGCCCGTACGGGACGTCGTGGCCACCGCCGACCGGCAGCTCATGGAGCCTTGGCTGCGCCGCACCCCCGGCCACCTGGAGTGGATGGAGCGGCAGGTCGGCCCGTACCCCTTCGAGACGTACGGCGTGCTCGTCGCCGACGCGGACACCGGCTTCGAGCTGGAGACCCAGACCCTCTCGCTCTTCGAACGCGGACTCTTCACCGAGCCCGCCTACCCCGAGTGGTACGTCGACTCCGTCATGGTCCACGAGCTGGCGCACCAGTGGTTCGGCGACAGCGTCTCTCCCCGGTCCTGGTCCGACCTGTGGCTCAACGAGGGACACGCCAGCTGGTACGAGGCGCTGTACGCCGAGGAGACCGCCGACAAGCCCCTGGAGCGGCGCATGAAGGCCGCCTACGCGGCCTCCGACGGCTGGAGGGCCGCCGGAGGCCCGCCGGCCGCCCCGGAACCCCCCTCGCCCGGCCACAAGATCAGCCTCTTCCGGCCCGTCGTCTACGACGGCAGCGCCCTCGTCCTCTACGCGCTCCGCCGGACGATCGGCACCGAGGCCTTCCGGACCCTGGAGCGCCGCTGGGTCGCCGAGCACCGGGACGGCACCGCCACCACCGCCGACTTCGTCGCGCTGGCCGGCGAGGTCGCCGGCCGGGACCTCACCGCCTTCTTCCACGGCTGGCTGTACGAGGCGAGGACCCCGGCGATGCCCGGGCACCCGGACTGGCGCAGCCGCCCCGCCGAGGCCGGGAGGACCGCGCCGAAACCCGGGTGACGGGCCCGGCGGGGCCGTGACACCATCGTCGGGTCGGCGACGCGGCCGGATCCTCCGGCCGACGCGGCCGGGCCCGGGAATCTTCCGGCGCCCGCAGGCGTTGTGACCGGCACAGACACACATCTCCTCATCGACGTAAGGACCCAATGACCTCCTCTTCTTCCCCTTCCCAGGACGAGCAGAGCTTCGCGGAGACGAGCCGTACCGAGAGCCTTCGGGCCGATGCCCTGATGGAAGAGGACGTCGCCTGGAGCCACGAGATCGACGGAGAGCGGGACGGCGACCAGTTCGACCGCTCCGAGCGTGCGGCCCTGCGCCGCGTCGCGGGCCTCTCCACCGAGCTCGAGGACGTCACCGAGGTCGAGTACCGCCAGCTGCGCCTGGAGCGCGTCGTGCTGGTCGGTGTCTGGACCTCCGGGACGGTGCAGGACGCGGAGAACTCCCTCGCGGAGCTCGCGGCCCTCGCCGAGACGGCCGGCGCCCTCGTGCTCGACGGCGTGATCCAGCGCCGCGACAAGCCGGACCCGGCCACCTTCATCGGCTCGGGCAAGGCCCGCGAGCTGCGCGACATCGTGCTCGAGACCGGCGCCGACACCGTCGTCTGCGACGGCGAGCTCAGCCCCGGCCAGCTCATCGCCCTCGAAGACGTCGTCAAGGTGAAGGTGGTCGACCGGACCGCCCTCATCCTCGACATCTTCGCCCAGCACGCCAAGTCCCGAGAGGGCAAGGCGCAGGTCGCGCTCGCGCAGATGCAGTACATGCTGCCGCGGCTGCGGGGCTGGGGTCAGTCGCTCTCCCGTCAGATGGGTGGCGGCGGCGGTGGCGGCATGGCCACCCGCGGCCCCGGTGAGACCAAGATCGAGACGGACCGGCGCCGCATCCGCGAGAAGATGGCGAAGATGCGCCGGGAGATCGCGGAGATGAAGACCGGCCGCGACATCAAGCGGCAGGAGCGCCGCCGGAACAAGGTGCCGTCGGTCGCCATCGCCGGATACACCAACGCCGGGAAGTCCTCCCTGCTCAACCGCCTGACCGGCGCGGGCGTCCTCGTGGAGAACGCCCTGTTCGCCACCCTCGACCCGACCGTCCGCCGGGCCGAGACGCCCACCGGCCGGGTCTACACCCTGGCCGACACCGTGGGCTTCGTCCGGCACCTGCCGCACCACCTGGTCGAGGCGTTCCGCTCCACCATGGAGGAGGTCGCCGAGTCCGACCTCATCCTGCACGTGGTGGACGGCTCGCACCCCGCCCCGGAGGAGCAGCTGGCCGCCGTGCGCGAGGTCTTCCGCGACGTCGGCGCGGTGAACGTGCCGGAGATCGTCGTCGTCAACAAGGCCGACGCGGCCGATCCGCTGACCCTCCAGCGCCTGCTGCGGATGGAGAAGCACTCCATCCTGGTCTCGGCCCGTTCGGGCCAGGGCATGGACGAGCTGCTCGCGCTCATCGACCGCGAGCTGCCGCGCCCGGAGGTCGGGCTGGAGGCCCTCGTGCCGTACACCCAGGGCGGGCTCGTCTCGCGGGTGCACGCCGAGGGCGAGGTGGAGTCCGAGGAGCACACCCCGGAGGGCACCCTCATCAAGGCCCGGGTGCACGAGGAACTGGCGGCGCTGCTCGCGCCGTACGTCCCCGCCGCGCACTGACGAGGACGAAGGCGTCGGCCCCTCCCGAACGGGAGGGGCCGACGCCTTCTGCTTTTCAGCTGCTCTGCTTTTCGGCTGCTCAGCTGTTTCGGGGTGGGTCAGCGGGCGAACTTCTTGCTGACCGCCTCGTGGACGGCCTTGGCACCGCGGCCCAGCTGCGGTCCGGCCAGCCAGCCGTTGCTGCCGGCCGGGCCGATCGAGGTGTTCGACACGAGCGCCGTCCTGCCGTTCGGCAGCACGCGGAACCAGCCGCCGCCCGAGGAACCGGCGGTCATCGTGCAGCCGATCCGGTACATGGTCGGCGTGGCCGGGGCCGTGGTGAGGCGCGTCGGCCGGGTGAGGCACTTGTGCATGATCACGCCGTTGTACGGCGCCGCCCCCGGGTAGCCCCAGGCGCCCACCGTGCCGGACTGCGCGGCCGTCGGCGCGGAGAAGTCGACGGGCAGGGCGGCACCGACGGTCTCCTCCAGGGACTTCCCGCCGCGCTCGGGCCGCACGTGCAGCACGGCGTAGTCGTACGGCCAGGCCTGGTTGGTGCCGCCCGCGTTGATCCACTCGCCCGAGGTCACGACCCAGTCGGCCCAGAACTGACCGTACGGGTACACCTCGTGCGGCTGCGCGTTCTGCAGCGCGGCGGGGGACTTGCCCAGGTCGTTGAAGGCCGGGACGAAGGCGATGTTGCGGTACCAGCCGCCCCTCTTGCCCGCGTGGACGCAGTGGCCGGCCGTCCAGACCAGGTTCGACTTCCCCGGGCGGCGCGGGTCCTTCACGATGGTGCCGGAGCAGGCCATGTGGCCCTCGGGCGCGTCGAAGAAGATCTTGCCGACCGGGGCCGCGTGGGCGTGGTACGGCGTCTTCTCGCGCTGCGCCTTGACGGGCCGGGGCGTCGGATCGGTGCCGCCGGTGCCGGCCTGCGCGGCGATCGTCTGGTCCGGGCTCTTCGCCGACTGCATGCGCGGCAGGTCCCAGAGCCCGTCGATCACCGGGTTGACGAAGTCCTCGGCCTCACGGAGCCAGGTGTCCCTGTCCCAGTTCTTCCACTCGCCCTGCTTCCACTTGTCCGGGTCGACGCCGTGCTTCCTGAGCTTGTCGGCGAGGTCCTCGGTGAGGCCGGCGTCGCCGCCGTCGGCGGGCGCGGAGGTGCTCGCTCCGGCGGTCGGCTTGCCGTCGGCCGGGGTCTCGGTGGGGCCGCAGGCCGTGGCGGTCAGCGCGAGCGCGCCGGCCAGGCCGAGGGCGGCGGGTAGGAGTCGTACGGAACGCATGAATGTATTCCCCGTTGGTATTGCCATGGACGTGTCATGAGCGGTGCACAGTATGCCGGTCGGACCGGACGCGAGGAGGCGGGGCCCCCGGGACCCCGCCTCCGCACCCGCCGTGCCTACTGGCCGGCGTACTTCTTGCTGACCCCTTCGAAGACGGCCTTGGCCTCGGGACCGAAGCGCGGACCCGCGAGCCAGCCGGCCGTCGACGGGCCGATCGAGGTGTTCGACACCAGCGCCGGCTTGCCGTCGCGGCCCTTGGCGACCCAGCCGCCGCCGGACGAACCACCGGTCATCGAGCAGCCGATCCGGTACATCGTCGGCTGCTCCGCCTTCAGGGACAGCCGGCCCGGCTTGTCCTGGCACTGGAACGCCTTCTGACCGTCGAACGGCGGCGCCGCCGGGTAGCCGGTCGCCGTCATGGCCGCGATCTTCGGCACGGCGGGGGCGTTGAACTCCACCGGGAGCGCCGAACCGACCGTCTCCTCCAGCGACTTGCCCGAGGAGCCCTTCTCCGGGGTCACCTTGATGACCGCGAAGTCGTAGGGAGCGCCGGCACCGCCGGTGGACGCGCCCTCGGCGATCCACTGGTCGGAGGTCTTGACCCAGTCCGCCCACCACACGCCGTACGGGGCGATCTGCTCCCGCGTCGCCTTCTCCAGCGCGGAGGTCTCCATCGCCGCGTCGTTGTACGAGGGCACGAAGGCGATGTTGCGGTACCAGCCGCCCTTCTTGCCCTTGTGCACGCAGTGACCGGCCGTCCAGACCAGGTTGGACTCGCCCGGGTGCGCGGGGTCCTTCACCACGGTGGCCGAGCAGACCATCGAGCCCTCGGGGCCGTCGAAGAAGACCTTGCCGGACTCGGGGGCGCCGTCGTGGTACTTCGCCGCCACGGCCTTGGCCCGCACCGGCACCGGCGTCGGGTCGGTGACGCCCTCGTCGCCCGAGATGTCCTCCTCCTCGACCGGCTTGTCCGGGCGCTCGGCCTCGCGCATCCGGTCCGGGTTCCAGAGGTCCTCGATGATCGGGTTGACGAAGTCCTTGGCCTCACGCAGCCACTTGTCGCGGTCCCAGTTCTTCCACTCGCCGTCGCGCCACTTGTCGGGGTCGATCCCGTGTTCCTTCAGGCGGTCCCTCAGGTCCCCCGGAATCCTTATCTTGGACGGGTCCAGGCTCGCGGGCGCGGCGGGCTTGTCCCCCGCGTTCTCCTCGCTCGGACCGCAGGCCGTGACGGTGAGCGTCAGCGCCGCGACGGCGGAAGCCGCCGTCAGCAGCGGACGAATCGATCGCATCTGGTGATCCCCCTGGGACTACGTCAACGTGTGCAATGTGTGCGTGGGCGAACAGCGGCCGGCCCTCGCGGACACGACCGACCGCCCCCACTATGCCGGTGCCGGAGGGGACGGTACGCGCCCCGTCGGCGGTTCCGGACCCCGCCCGGCCGTTGCCGTGCCGTGATCCGGGACACGCCAAGTTCCTTCCCTCCGGCCCGTGATCCCGGGCAGTCCCCGTCGTTGGTACGTGCGGGGGACACGACGTCGGCGTTGCGGGCGGCCTTTGCGGCGGCTTCGTGACGCCCCGATGTGCAACGCAACTGTTACAGCGGGAGGACACCGAGCCGTGGCCGTGACCGAACCAGCTCCGGCCGTCCCACCGGCCGCGCGCACGCAGAGCCGGCCGACGGACCGAAGGGGCGAGTACGAGGGCATCCTGCGCCGCCAGTCCCAGCGCGAGTCCGCCGCACGCACCTACGCCCGCTCCCTGCCGATCGTCCCCGTGCGGGCCCGGGGACTGACCATCGAGGGCGCCGACGGCCGCCGTTACCTCGACTGTCTGTCCGGCGCCGGGACGCTCGCCCTCGGCCACAACCACCCCGTGGTCCTGGAGGCCATCAGGAGGGTCCTCGACTCGGGCGCGCCCCTCCACGTCCTGGACCTCGCCACCCCCCTCAAGGACGCCTTCACCTCCGAACTGTTCGCCACCCTCCCCGGCGCGCTCGCCGACGACGCCCGCATCCAGTTCTGCGGCCCCGCGGGCACGGACGCGGTCGAGGCGGCCCTGAAACTCGTCCGGACCGCCACCGGCCGGAGCGGGCTCCTCGCCTTCACCGGCGCCTACCACGGCATGACGGCCGGAGCCCTCGACGCCTCCGGCGGCGCGACCGACGTCCGCGTCTCCCGGCTCCCCTACCCGCAGCAGTACCGCTGTCCCTTCGGCGTCGGCGGCGAACGCGGCGCCGAACTCGCCGCCCGTTGGACCGAGAGCCTCCTCGACGACCCCAAGAGCGGCGTCACCACCCCCGCCGGAATGATCGTCGAGGCCGTCCAGGGCGAGGGCGGGGTCATCCCCGCCCCCGACGACTGGATGCGTCGGATGCGCCGGATCACCGCCGACCGCTCCATCCCCCTGGTCGTCGACGAGGTCCAGACCGGGGTCGGCCGCACCGGCGCCTTCTGGGCCGTCGAGCACAGCGGCGTCGTGCCCGACGTGATGGTCCTCTCCAAGGCCATCGGCGGCTCCCTCCCCCTCGCGGTCATCGTCTACAGGTCGGAACTCGACGCCTGGGAACCGGGCGCCCACGCCGGCACCTTCCGCGGCAACCAGCTCGCCATGGCCGCCGGCACGGCCACCCTCGCGTACGTCCGCGAGAACAAGCTCGCCGAACGGGCCGGCACCCTCGGCGCCCGGATCCTCGACCGGCTCCGGGGCCTCGCCTCCGCCCACCCCTGCGTCGGCGACGTCCGCGGCCGGGGCCTGATGATCGGGGTCGAACTCGTCGACCCCGACGCGGCCGGACCGGACGATTCCGTCCCGCCCCCCGCCCCCGCGCTGGCCCTCGCCGTCCAGCAGGAGTGCCTCGCCCGCGGACTCATCGTCGAACTCGGCGGCCGCCACTCCGCCGTGATCCGGCTCCTGCCCCCGCTCACCCTCACCGACGAGCAGGCCACCGCCGTCCTGGACCGCTTCGCCGACGCCCTGGCCGCGGCCGAACGGGCCCGCGCCCCCCACCCGCACGCCTCCCCCCGGGCCACAGCCCCCCGGAACGCCTCCGGCCCGTCCCACTGAACCGGACCGCCCCGGCCCCCACCCCCAAGGAAGCCCCCGTGAACGCCACCCCCGCCTCCCCGTCCCCCACCACCGACCGCCTCCACCCCACCGCCCCCCACCCGGAGCCGTCACGCCGCGCGGAGGCCCTCCGCGCGCAGGCCACGCACGGGGAGGCCATCCACGGGGAGGCCCCCCGCACGGAGGGCACCCGCCCCGAGGTCCCCTACACGGCGGCCATGCACGGGGAGGCCCCCCACGCGGGGACCACCCAGGCGGAGACCACCCACGCGGGGTCTCCCCAGGCAGGTACCACCCAGGCGGCGACTCCTCACATGGCGGCTCTTCACGCGGAGGCCGCCCGCTCCGAGGTCGCCCCTTCCGAGGCCGCCCGCTCCGAGGTCTCCCGCGCGGAGTGCCTCCGCTCCGAGGCCTCCCGCGTCGAGCGTCGGAGCGTCCAGGGACGGGAGTCCGGGTCGGATCCGGTCGGCTGCGACGAGCCCACCGTCCCGCGTCAGCACACCGGGCCGTACGACCCCCGGCCCCTTCGCCCGGCCACCGCCCCCGACCCGCTGGACGATCCCGACCCGCGGCGTGCCGCCGACGCCGCCGCCATCGAGAACCTCCTCCGCTGCTGGGTCCGGGAGAAGAATCTGCCGGCCCCCGGATCCACCACCCTGCGCATCCCCCTCGACGCCAGCGGCACCGCCCTCCTCGTCCCCGTCCGCTACTGGTCGCCCACCGGCTGGCACCGCTTCGGCGCCCCCGCCCTCGAAGGACTCCCGGCCTCGGTGCCGGCCGCCGACGCCGTCACGGTGGCCGCCCTGCTCAGCCGGGAGACGGGCCGCTCCGAGAGCACCGACCTCGTCGGCCGCGTCGCCGATTCCGCCCGCCGCACCGCCGACTTCCTCACCGAGCGCCGCCGCAGGCCCGCGCCGCACCCGGACGCCGACCTCTTCCTCGCCGCCGAGCAGTCCCTGCTGCTCGGCCACCCCCTCCACCCCACCCCCAAGAGCCGCGAAGGACTCTCCGAGGCCGAGGGCCGGCTCTACTCACCCGAACTGCACGGTTCCTTCCCCCTCCACTGGTTCGCCGTCGACCCCACCGTCCTCGCCGTCGACTCCGCCTGGACCGAACAGGGCCGACCCGTCTCCGCCGAACGGCTCGCCTCCGGACTCGCCGAAGGCCTCACACTCCCCGCCGGTACCACCCCCCTGCCGCTGCACCCCTGGCAGGCGCGCGAACTCCTGCACCGCTCCGACGTCCGCGCCCTCCTGGACGCGGGCCTCCTCCACGACCTGGGCCCCCACGGCACCCCCTGGCACCCCACCTCCTCCGTCCGCACCGTGCACCGCCCCGGCGCCCGGGCCATGCTCAAGCTCTCCCTCGGCCTGCGCATCACCAACTCCCGCCGCGAGAACCTCCGCAAGGAACTCCACCGAGGCGTCGAGGTCCACCGGCTGCTCCGCACCGGCCTCGTCGACGAGTGGCAGGCCGCCCACCCGGGCTTCGACATCGTCCGCGACCCCGCCTGGCTCGCCGTCGACGCCCCGGACGGCACCCCCGTCCCCGGCCTCGACGTCATGGTCCGCCACAACCCCTTCGGCCCCGGCGACGACGCCGTCTGCATCGCCTCCCTCACGGCCCCCCGCCCCTGGCCCGGAGCCACCACCATGCGCTCCCGGCTCGCCGACGTCATCGGACGGCTCTCCGCCCGCACCGGCCGCCCCACGACCGCCGTCGCCACCGAGTGGTTCCTCCGCTACCTCGACCAGGTCGTCCGCCCCGTCCTCTGGCTCGACGGCCACGCCGGCATCGCCCTGGAGGCCCACCAGCAGAACACCCTGGTGCTCCTGGACCCGGACGGCTGGCCGATCGGCGGCCGCTACCGCGACAACCAGGGCTACTACTTCCGCGAGTCCCACCGGGGCGAGCTGGAGAGCCGCCTCCCCGGCATCGGCGACGACAGCGACACCTTCGTCTCCGACCAGGTCACCGACGAGCGCTTCGCCTACTACCTCGGCATCAACAACGTCCTCGGTCTCATCGGCGCGTTCGGCGCCCAGCACCTCGCCGACGAACGCGTCCTGCTCGCCGCCTTCCGGAGCTTCCTCACCTCCGCCATCAGCCTCGGTTCCCCCCTTCCGCACCGGCTCCTGGAAGCCGCGACCCTGCGCAGCAAGGCCAACCTCCTCACCCGTCTGCACGGCCTGGACGAGCTCGTCGGGCCCGTCGACACCCAGTCCGTCTACGTCACCGTCACCAACCCCCTCCGTGCCTGAAACCGTGCCGGCGCCGTCCCGCGCCCGCCCCGACCGCACCGCCGAGAGGAGAGCGACACCGTGTCACCCACCCGCCCACCGGTCGACCCACCGGGGGACGACACCCTGGACCTCAGGGTCGACGACCTCGTCGCCCTCCTCGACGGCGACCTGCTCGACTCCGTCGCCGCCTGGGGGCCCGCCGACACCCGCGTCGGCTCCTTCCGGCTCGCACCCGTGCGACTCGAACGGGATCTGCCACTGCTCGCCCGATGGATGAACGACCCCGCCGTCGCCGCCTTCTGGGAGCTCGCCGGCGACGACACCGTCACCGCCGAACACGTCCGCGCCCAGCTCGAGGGCGACGGCCGGAGCGTCCCCTGCCTCGGCGTCCTCGACGGCACGCCCATGAGCTACTTCGAGATCTACCGCGCCGACCTCGACCCGCTCGCCCGCTACTACCCGGCGCTTCCCCACGACACGGGCGTCCATCTGCTGATCGGAGGCACCACCGACCGGGGCCGTGGCGTCGGCACCACGCTGCTGCGCGCCGTCGCCGATCTGGTCCTCGACCACCGCCCCCGCTGCACCCGCGTCGTCGCCGAACCCGACATCCGCAACACCCCCTCCGTCTCCGCGTTCCTCAGCGGCGGCTTCCGCTACGCGGCGGAAGTCGACCTACCCGACAAAAGAGCCGCGCTCATGATCCGTGACCGGGCCCTTCGTCACGTCCTGTGAACCACCCCTCTCTCACCCGCGCCGCCCGACCCACAGCGGCGCCCACCTCGAGGAGTCCCCGTGTCGACATCCCCTGCGCCTCACGACTCCGCACCACCCACTCCCGCCGTCCCGGCTCCCAGGAAGAGCCCCGTCCCGGAGACCGAACTGCTCGCGCCCCCCGAGCTGAACGCCGCCGCCTGGACACGGGCGTCCTCCCGCCTCCTCGCCAAGGCCCTCTCCGAGTTCGCCTACGAGGAGATCATCGAACCCCAGCCCACCGACGACGGTGAACCCGACCGCCACGCGCTCCGGCTCGACGACGGCACCACGCTCACCTTCCGCGCCCGCCGCGGCGCCTACGGCGGCTGGCACGTCGCCGCCGGCTCGATCACCCACGAGGGCCGGCCCCTCACCGACCCCTTCGACTTCCTGGTCCGCGCCCGCCACCTCCTCCGACTCGACGGCGCCACCCTCGGCCACCTGATCCGCGAACTCTCCTCCACCCTCGCCGCCGACGCCCGCCTCGACCACACGGCCCTCACCGCCGACCGGCTCGCCGAGCTGTCCTACGCGGAACTCGAAGGCCATCAGACCGGCCATCCCTGGCTCGTCCTCAACAAGGGACGCATAGGCTTCTCCGCCACCGACGCCGCCCGCTGGGCCCCCGAGGCGCGCCGCGCGACCCGGCTGCCGTGGATCGCCGTCAGCAACCGCCTCGCCGCCTACCGGGGCGTGGCGGGCCTGGAGACCCCCGACCGCCTCTACGCCCGGGAACTCGACCCCGACGTCCACGAAGCCTTCCGGGCCGCCCTGACCGCCCGTGGTCACGATCCCGACGGTTACCTCCTGCTGCCCGTCCACCCCTGGCAGTGGGACGAGGTCCTGCTCCCGCTCTACGCCCCGGCCATCGCCGCCGGGACCGTCGTCCCGCTCCCCGCCGACGGCGACCTCCGGCTGCCGCAGCAGTCCGTCCGCACCTTCCTCAACACCAGCCGCCCCGACCGGCACACCGTCAAGCTGCCCCTGTCGGTGCTCAACACCCTCGTCTGGCGAGGGCTGCCCACCGAGCGGACCCTCGCCGCGCCCGCCGTGACCGCCTGGGTCCACGGTCTGCGCGCAACCGATCCGTTCCTGCGGGACGAGTGCGGAGTGATCCTCCTCGGCGAGGTCGCCTCCGTCACGGTCGAACACCCGCTGTACGACCGGCTTCCCGAAGTCCCGTACCAGTACAAGGAACTGCTCGGCGCGATCTGGCGCGAACCGCTGAGGCTGCCCCCGGGCGAACGGGCCCGCACCCTCGCCTCGCTCCTCCACACCGACCCGGAAGGCCGGGCGTTCGTCGCCGAGCTCGTCGAGCGCTCCGGGCTCGCTCCCGCGATCTGGCTCCAGCACCTCTTCACCGCTCTGCTCCCTCCGCTGCTGCATTTCCTCTACCGGTACGGCACGGTCTTCTCGCCCCACGGCGAGAACGCGATCGTCGTGTACGACGGCGGCGACGTCCCCGTCCGTCTGGCGATCAAGGACTTCGTCGACGATGTGAACATCAGTGCCCAGCCGCTACCCGAGCACGCCACCCTCCCGGATGATGTCCGCGACGTGCTGTTGACGGAGGAGCCCGGATTCCTGACCCAGTTCATCCATTCGGGGCTCTTCGTCGGCGTCTTCCGCTACCTGGCGCCACTCTGCGAGGAACAACTGGGCGTGCCCGAGGAGGACTTCTGGGGCCTCATCCGCGCCGAGATCCTGCGGTACCAGGCGCGCTTCCCCGAGCTGAAGGAACGGTTCGAGCTCTTCGATCTCCTGACCCCGCGGATCGAGCGGCTCTGCCTCAACCGCAACCGTCTGCACCTGGACGGCTACCGGGACCGGCCCGACCGCCCGCACGCGGCCGTCCACGGGAGCGCCCCCAATCCACTCGCGTGACCCGGCTGTCAGTCCCGCCCCGTAGGGTGGGAGCGCTATGACGAAGCCATCCCTCCCCGACCTCCTCCACGCCGCCGTCTCCGCCGTCGGCGGCACGGAGCGGCCCGGCCAGGTCACCATGGCCGAGGCCGTGGCCGAGGCCATCGACGACAACTCCCACCTCCTCGTCCAGGCCGGCACCGGCACCGGCAAGTCGCTCGGCTACCTCGTGCCGGCGCTGGCCCAGGGCGAGCGGGTGGTGGTGGCCACGGCCACGCTGGCGCTCCAGCGCCAGCTCGTCGAGCGCGACCTTCCCCGGACGGTCGAGGCGCTGCACCCGCAGCTTCGTCGCCGGCCGCAGTTCGCCATGCTCAAGGGCCGGTCGAACTACCTCTGCCTGCACCGGCTCCACGAGGGCGTCCCGCAGGACGAGGAGGACGGCCTCTTCGACCCCTTCGAGGCGGCCGCGCCCAGCAGCAAGCTGGGCCAGGACCTGCTGCGGCTGCGGGACTGGTCGGACGAGACGGAGACCGGCGACCGGGACGACCTGACGCCCGGTGTCTCCGACAAGGCCTGGGCCCAGGTCTCGGTCTCCTCCCGGGAGTGCCTCGGCGCGAGCAAGTGCGCGTACGGGCCGGAGTGCTTCGCCGAGGCGGCCCGCGAGCGCGCCAAGCTCGCGGACGTCGTCGTCACCAACCACGCCCTGCTCGCCATCGACGCCATCGAGGGCGCCCCGGTGCTCCCCCAGCACGAGGTGCTGATCGTCGACGAGGCCCATGAGCTGGTGTCCCGGGTCACGGGCGTCGCCACCGGAGAGCTCACCCCGGGCCAGGTCAACCGTGCCGTGCGCCGGGCCGCGAAGCTCGTGGACGAGAAGGCGGCCGACCAGCTGCAGACCGCGGCGGAGGGCTTCGAGCGGGTCATGGAGCTGGCGCTGCCGGGCCGCCTGGAGGAGATCCCGGAGGACCTGGCGTACGCGTTGATGGCGCTGCGGGACGCGGCCCGCGCCGTGATCACCGCCCTGGGCAACACCCGGGACCGGGCCGTGCAGGACGAGGACGCGGTCCGCAAGCAGGCCATGGCCTCGGTGGAGACCGTGCACGGCGTGGCGGAGCGGATCACGCAGGGTTCCGAGTACGACGTCGTCTGGTACGAGCGGCACGACCGGTTCGGGGCCTCGCTGCGGGTCGCGCCGATGACGGTCTCCGGCCTGCTGCGGGAGAAGCTGTTCACCGAGCGGTCCGTGGTGCTCGCCTCGGCCACGCTCAAGCTCGGCGGCGACTTCAACGGGGTCGGGGCGTCGCTCGGCCTGGCCCCCGAGGGCACCAAGGGCGACGACCTGCCCGTCTGGAAGGGCATCGACGTCGGCTCCCCGTTCGACTATCCGAAGCAGGGCATCCTGTACGTCGCCAAGCACCTCTCGCGTCCCGCGCGCGACGGGGAGCGGGGCGACATGCTCGACGAGCTCACCGAGCTGATGCAGGCGGCCGGCGGGAGGACCCTCGGTCTCTTCTCCTCCATGCGTGCCGCGCAGCAGGCGGCGGAGGAGCTGCGGGCCCGGGTCCCGGAGCTGCCGATCCTGCTCCAGGGCGAGGACACGCTGGGCGAGCTGATCAAGAACTTCGCGGCCGACCCGAAGACCTGCCTCTTCGGCACGCTCTCGCTCTGGCAGGGCGTGGACGTTCCGGGCCCCAGCTGTCAGCTGGTCGTCATGGACAAGATCCCCTTCCCGCGCCCGGACGACCCGCTGATGAGCGCCCGGCAGAAGGCCGTGGAGGAAGCCGGCGGGAACGGCTTCATGGCGGTCGCGGCGACCCATGCGGCCCTGCTGATGGCCCAGGGCGCCGGTCGGCTGGTGCGGGCCACCGGCGACCGGGGCGTCGTGGCGGTCCTCGATCCCCGACTGGCCACCGCTCGTTACGGCAGCTATCTGAAGGCCTCGCTGCCCGATTTCTGGTACACGACGGACCGCAACCAGGTCCGGAAGTCGCTCGCGGCCATCGACGCCGCCTCGGAGACGGCGGTGGGCTGAGGAGTCAGGGCACGGCAGGGCCCCGGGACCGGCGCAGTGGGTCCCGGGGCCCGGTCAGAGCCGGCGGGGAGTGTCACACCCGCCGCAGCACCGCCACGACCTTGCCGAGGATGGTGGCCTCGTCGCCGGGGATGGGCTGGTACGCCGCGTTGTGCGGGAGCAACCAGACGTGGCCGTCCTCGCGCTTGAAGCGCTTGACGGTGGCCTCGCCGTCGAGCATCGCGGCGACGATGTCGCCGTTCTCCGCGACGGGCTGACGGCGGACGGTGACCCAGTCGCCGTCACAGATGGCGGCCTCGATCATCGAGTCGCCGACGACCTTCAGGACGAACAGTTCGCCGTCGCCGACCAGTTGGCGGGGGAGGGGGAACACGTCCTCGACGGACTCCTCGGCCAGGATCGGGCCGCCGGCCGCGATGCGGCCGACCAGCGGGACGTACGACGCGGCGGGCTTGCCGGTGGTGTCCGTGGGCTGGGTGCTCGGCTGGTCGGAGCCGCGGACCTCGTAGGCCCGGGGCCGGTGGGGGTCGCGGCGGAGGAACCCCTTGCGCTCCAGTGCCATGAGCTGGTGCGCCACCGAGGAGGTGCTGGAGAGGCCGACCGCCTGTCCGATCTCCCGCATCGACGGCGGGTAGCCGCGCCGCTGGACCGAGTCGCGGATGACCTCGATGACCCGGCGCTGCCGGTCGGTGAGGCCGGAGCTGTCGGCCCGGATGCCGGGAGGTCGCCCGGGAAGGGCGCGGGCGGGGCGCCCGGGCTCCTCGCCGTTCATGTTTACGTCACTCATGGCGTGCACCGCCTCGAGTCGGCCCTGGGAGCGGTCCTGGGCGGTGATGGTGGCACTGTCTGCGGTGGTGGTCACGTCGTCGGCCCCTCTCGAATGGTCTCCCTGGCTGGCACAACGGTAGTTGCTTTCGAAAGGTTGCGCCAAACACACGTTCGAGTGAAAATTCGCGGATTGTCTTACGCGCGTATGTGCGGGGGTGTATGGGCAGCGCCGCCGCCGTCCCGGATCGGGCGTTGCGGTAGCCTTCGCCGCTGGGTCGTGAGCGGTCGGTGCGCCGCCCCAGTGTCGCATCCGGAGGCGTGGATCCCCGGGAGCGCCCGCTTCGCGACACGCGGAGGGGGCGGAAACACCCCCAACCCTAGATCTAGTGGTTGGATGGCATCGACCGCCCAGGGGTAGTGGTCCCCGGTCTGCCGGGGGTGCCCGCATCACCTATGCTGGTGGTCGCTTCGCGGGGCCTTGACGGGCCGGGCGAGGCTCGTCAGTCGTGCCATGAGGAGGGTCGAAACCTATGCACTGCCCCTTCTGCAGGCACCCCGACAGCCGCGTCGTCGACAGTCGCACCACCGACGACGGGACGTCGATCCGACGCCGCCGCCAGTGCCCCGACTGCTCCCGTCGTTTCACGACGGTGGAGACGTGCTCGCTCATGGTGGTGAAGCGCTCGGGCGTCACCGAGCCCTTCAGCCGCACCAAGGTCATCTCCGGCGTGCGCAAGGCGTGCCAGGGGCGGCCGGTCACCGAGGACGCCCTCGCCAAGCTCGGCCAGCGGGTCGAGGAGGCGGTGCGCGCCACCGGGAGCGCCGAGCTGACCACCCACGACGTGGGCCTGGCCATCCTCGGCCCCTTGCAGGAGCTCGATCTCGTCGCCTACCTGCGTTTCGCGTCCGTGTACAAGGCTTTCGACAGCCTCGAAGACTTCGAGGCCGCCATCGCGGAACTCCGCGTGCGGCCTCCCGCCGAGAACCGCGGGACCGGCGCGACCCCCGAGGTCCCCGTTCCCGCCACCGCCGCCGACTGACCGGCGGTCCGGGCCGCTCGACGGCCCGGCGACCGGCCGCCGAGCGGCCCTGCAGACGTGCCCCGGGCGACCCCTGTGGTCCCTGTGGCAGCAGTACAGAACGACGTACAGAAGACGGTGCCCTGGGACTATCTGGGCGCCAAAGTGTGTTTTGCCCGTATATGGGAGGCGGCATGACAGAGACGGCGAGCGGCCCGGCACGTGGTTCCCGCACCAAGGGAGCCAAGTCGGCGAGCAAGGGCCTGCGCATCGAGCGCATCCACACCACCCCCGGCGTGCATCCGTACGACGAGGTGACGTGGGAGCGCCGTGACGTCGTCATGACCAACTGGCGCGACGGCTCGATCAACTTCGAGCAGCGCGGCGTGGAGTTCCCCGACTTCTGGTCGGTGAACGCGGTCAACATCGTCACCAGCAAGTACTTCCGCGGTGCGGTCGGCACCCCGCAGCGCGAGACCGGTCTCAAGCAGCTCATCGACCGGATCGTGAAGACGTACACGAAGGCCGGCGAGGACCACGGCTACTTCGCCTCGCCCGCCGACGCCGAGATCTTCGAGCACGAGCTGGCCTACGCCCTCCTGCACCAGATCTTCAGCTTCAACTCGCCGGTCTGGTTCAACGTCGGCACGCCCCAGCCCCAGCAGGTCTCCGCCTGCTTCATCCTGTCCGTCGACGACTCCATGGAGTCGATCCTCGACTGGTACAAGGAAGAGGGCATGATCTTCAAGGGCGGCTCCGGCGCCGGCCTGAACCTCTCCCGCATCCGCTCCTCCAAGGAGCTGCTCTCCTCCGGCGGCAACGCCTCCGGCCCGGTCTCCTTCATGCGCGGCGCCGACGCCTCCGCGGGAACCATCAAGTCGGGCGGCGCCACCCGCCGCGCGGCCAAGATGGTCATCCTCGACGTCGACCACCCCGACATCGAGGACTTCATCGAGACCAAGGTCAAGGAGGAGGAGAAGATCCGCGCCCTCCGCGACGCGGGCTTCGACATGGACCTGGGCGGCGACGACATCACGTCCGTCCAGTACCAGAACGCCAACAACTCGGTCCGCGTGAACGACGAGTTCATGAAGGCCGTCGAGTCCGGCGGGAAGTTCGGCCTGCGCGCCCGCATGACCGGCGAGGTCATCGAGGAGGTCGAGGCCAAGGCGCTCTTCCGCAAGATGGCCGAGGCCGCGTGGGCCTGTGCCGACCCGGGCATCCAGTACGACGACACGATCAACCACTGGCACACCTGCCCCGAGTCCGGCCGCATCAACGGCTCGAACCCGTGCAGCGAGTACATGCACCTGGACAACACGTCCTGCAACCTCGCCTCGCTGAACCTGATGAAGTTCCTCAAGGACGACGGCAAGGGCAACCAGTCCTTCGACGTCGAGCGCTTCGCCAAGGTCGTCGAGCTCGTCATCACCGCGATGGACATCTCCATCTGCTTCGCCGACTTCCCCACCCAGAAGATCGGCGAGAACACCCGCGCCTACCGCCAGCTCGGCATCGGCTACGCCAACCTCGGCGCCCTGCTGATGGCCACCGGCCACGCGTACGACTCCGACGGCGGCCGCGCCCTCGCCGGCGCCATCACCTCCCTGATGACCGGCACCTCGTACAAGCGCTCCGCCGAACTCGCCGCGGTCGTCGGCCCGTACGACGGCTACGCCCTCAACGCCGAGCCGCACCAGCGCGTCATGCGGCAGCACGCCGACGAGAACACCAAGGCCGTCCGCATGGACGACCTGGACTCGCCGATCTGGGCCGCCGCCACGGAGGCCTGGCAGGACGTCATCCGCCTCGGTGCCAAGAACGGCTTCCGCAACGCCCAGGCCTCGGTCATCGCCCCCACCGGCACCATCGGTCTCGCGATGTCCTGCGACACCACCGGTCTCGAGCCCGACCTCGCCCTGGTCAAGTTCAAGAAGCTCGTCGGCGGCGGCTCGATGCAGATCGTCAACGGCACGGTCCCGCAGGCCCTGCGCCGCCTGGGCTACCAGGAGGAGCAGATCGAGGCGATCGTCGCCCACATCGCCGAGCACGGCAATGTGATCGACGCCCCCGCCCTGAAGACCGAGCACTACGAGGTCTTCGACTGCGCCATGGGCGAGCGCTCCATCTCCGCGATGGGCCACGTCCGCATGATGGCCGCCATCCAGCCGTGGATCTCGGGCGCCCTCTCCAAGACCGTGAACCTGCCGGAGACGGCCACGGTCGAGGACGTCGAGGAGGTCTACTTCGAGGCCTGGAAGATGGGCGTCAAGGCGCTCGCGATCTACCGCGACAACTGCAAGGTCGGCCAGCCGCTCTCCGCCAAGAAGAAGGAGGACGAGAAGGCCGAGGTCACCGCGAAGTCCGAGGCGACGATCCGCGAGGCCGTCGAGAAGGTCGTCGAGTACCGCCCGGTCCGCAAGCGCCTCCCCAAGGGCCGCCCGGGGATCACCACCTCCTTCACCGTCGGTGGCGCCGAGGGCTACATGACCGCCAACTCCTATCCGGACGACGGTCTCGGCGAGGTCTTCCTGAAGATGTCCAAGCAGGGCTCCACCCTCGCCGGCATGATGGACGCCTTCTCCATCGCCGTCTCCGTCGGCCTGCAGTACGGCGTCCCGCTCGAGACCTACGTCTCGAAGTTCACCAACATGCGCTTCGAGCCGGCCGGCATGACGGACGACCCGGACGTGCGGATGGCGCAGTCGATCGTCGACTACATCTTCCGCCGCCTCGCGCTGGACTTCCTGCCCTTCGAGACCCGCTCCGCTCTGGGCATCCACTCGGCCGAGGAGCGCCAGCGCCACCTGGACACCGGCTCGTACGAGCAGCCCGACGACGAGGACGTCGACGTCGAGGCCCTCGCCCAGTCCGCGCCCCGCACCCCGGAGCTGAAGGCCGTCGCCGCCCCGGCCCCGGCCCCGGCCCCGGTGGCCAAGGCCGAGGTCCCGGCCCCGAAGCAGGCGCACACCTCGGCGGAGCTCGTCGAGATGCAGCTCGGCATCAGCGCCGACGCCCCGCTCTGCTTCTCCTGCGGCACGAAGATGCAGCGCGCCGGCTCCTGCTACATCTGCGAGGGCTGCGGCTCGACCAGCGGCTGCAGCTGACCCCGCCCCGGTGCGCTGAGGGGCGGAAGCCGCTGAGCGCACCGGATCGCCCGTGAGGGGGCGCCGACCACCGGTCGGCGCCCCCTTTGCGCGTGCGCGCCGCCGGGCGTCAGGAGGCCGCGGAGCCCAGGAGCGTGCCGAAGGTCTGCGGGTCGGCGTCGAAGCCGCGGGTGATCGAGCGGTACGACCAGCCGTCCGCTTCGTCGCGGGTGAATTCCACGACCGTCGCCGAACGCGCCCCGGGGACGTCCGCGAAGTCATGGGTCAGCAGGTCGGTGTAGCCCTCGCGGACGCGTATGCCCGCGCTCGCTATGTCGCCGAAGGTCAGCCGCCCGCCGCCCTGCTGTATGGCCACGCCCACCACCACGCGCGCGTACCGCGGGTCCAGCCGGTCCAGCTCCAGGGTCATGGCCTCGTCGTAACCGAACCCCTGGCCCGTACGGCTGTCGCGGTGGAGCGTGATCGTGCCGTCCGGGGAGCGGCTGCCGAAGTGCACCAGGTGGACCGGCGCACCGTGGGGGTCCCCGGCGGCGAAGACCCCGGCGACGAGATCCAGGTCGTGGGCCGGAGCGCCGGCCGGGGCGGGGTCCCACTTGAGCGTGACCTCGACGCGTCCCACCCCTTTGTTGAGTCCGCTCATGGTGCTTCCCCTCTCCGCGCGCGCCCGCGCACACCTCGCCTCGTACCGTCGTCCCGTTCAAAAGCCCTTGGTCGTGGGCCGATTGCTCATGGTGTCATGTGCCTACGACAGAGGACCCGGCGCGTGAGGGGGAGAGCGGTTTGTGGAGCGGTGACGAGCTGGATCTCGACGCATATCTGGCTCGAATCGGATACGACATCGGGCGGGACGGGGAACTCGCCCCTGACCCGCGGACCTTGGCGTCCCTTCACCGGGCGCACGTCGCGGCCGTTCCGTTCGAGAACCTCGACGTCGCCCTCGGACGACCGGTTCCCCTGGACCTGAAGAGCCTCCAGGGCAAACTCGTCGAGCGGCGCAGGGGAGGTTACTGCTACGAGCAGAACTCCCTCTTCGCGGCGGCCCTCGAACGGATCGGCTTCCAGGTGGCCGGTCGCGGCGCGCGCAACCGCTCGCGGGGCGCGACGCTGCCGCCGGTCACCCACGCGCTCCTCGTGGTCACGGTCGAAGACGAAGAGTGGCTCGCCGACGTCGGGTTCGGCTGGCAGGGGCTGCTGGAACCCGTGCCCCTGCGGGACGGCGCACGCGTGGAGCAGGGCGGCTGGACGTTCGGCGTCCACGTCGAGGCCGAGGGCGTCCACGTGCTGCGCTCCCTCAGGTCGGAGGGCTGGAAGGACCTGTACGCGTTCTCGCCCCAGGCGTACCACCCCGGTGACTTCACCGTGCTGAACCACTACAGCTCCAGCCACCCGCAGTCGCGCTTCCTCGGCCAGGTCGTGGTTCAGCGGCCGGGCGCGGACGCCGGCAGGTCCCTCGTGCGCGCGACGCTCTCGGTCCTGCGCCCGGACGGGTCGGTTGAGGAACGGACCGTGACCGCCGACGGGTTGGCCGCGACGCTGGAGGCCGAATTCGGCATCGAACTGGACGCCGAGGAGCGCGCGGGTCTGGAGCGGCTGCACGCGGAGGGAGTCTGACGGGGTCTGCCGGGGTGCTCTCCGGCCCCGTACGATGGCGCGGTGCTGGTCAAGTGGATTCGCTGCACCGTGGTGGACCGTCGAGGGTTCGAGCGGGGGCAGCGGAAATGGGCGGGGCTGCTCGGTGAGCCGGGATTCCGGGGCCAGGGCGGCGGGTGGAGCCGGGGTCGCCCGGACGTCGCCCACGTCTTCGCGTTCTGGGAGAGCCGCGCCTTCTACGACTCGTTCATGGCGCGGTCGCACGATCGACTGGCGACCGCGCAGGTGGGAACGTTCAAGGACGCCCAGGTCAAGCTCTTCGACCACCGCTTCGACGTGAAGACCGGGTTCGAACCGCGTTTCGCCGACGCCGACGTGGCGCGGGTGGCGCACTGCCGGGTCCACGAGGACCGTGCCGAGCACTTCGCGCTCATGCAGGAGAAGGTGTGGAATCCGGCCATGGCCGGGTCCCCCGGCATGCTGCGGGGCCTGTTCGGCGAAGCGCCCGGCAGCGAGTTCCTGGTGCTCTCGATGTGGCAGTCCGCAGCCGAGCACGGAAAGTACCGGGCCGAGCGCGTGGAGCGGCTCGGCCTGCGGGCCCGTACCGCGGCCGACGTGGCGGCGCTGAGCGGGGACGTGGTGCAGCTCGAACCGTCCTGGACGGTATGACCGCCGCCGTCGCCTCCGGGGCGCCTCCCTCGGATGGTCTCCGGGCGCGGCCTCGGCTGAGCCCGCCGGAGAGCGGCGATCTAGGGTCGGGGTATGGCACGACCGCGGCGCATCGTTCTCGTACGGCACGGAGAGTCCGAGGGCAATGTCGATGACACGGTGTACGAACGCGAGCCCGACCATGCCCTGAGGCTGACCGAGACCGGTCGGCGCCAGGCCGAGCAGACGGGGGAGCGGCTGCGGGAGCTCTTCGGCGAGGAGCCGGTCAGCGTCTACGTCTCGCCGTACCGCCGCACCCACGAGACCCTCCGGGCCTTCCGGTTCCCCGCGAAGCAGGTCCGGGTGCGGGAGGAGCCCAGGCTCCGGGAGCAGGACTGGGGCAACTGGCAGGAACGAGAGGACGTACGCCTGCAGAAGGCCTACCGGGACGCGTACGGCCACTTCTTCTACCGCTTCGCCCAGGGCGAGTCCGGTGCCGACGTCTACGACCGCGTCGGCGCCTTCCTGGAGAGCCTGTACCGCAGTTTCGAGGCGCCCGACCATCCGCCCAACGTCCTGCTCGTCACCCACGGGCTGACCATGCGGCTGTTCTGCATGCGCTGGTTCCACTGGACGGTCGCGGACTTCGAGTCGCTGTCGAATCCCGGCAACGCCGAGACGCGCATGCTCCTGCTCGGCGAGGACGGCCGGTACCGTCTGGACAGGCCGTTCGAACGCTGGCGCACCCCGGAACCGTACGGCCCCACCGGATAGAGTGGCAGACCGATGACCGCTGACTCCTCATTCGACCGGCGCTTCGACCGCGCCCTGGCCAGCCTGCGCGGGCTGTCCGTGGGAGACGCCCTGGGCTCCCAGTTCTTCGTACCTTCCCACTACCCCCTGCTGAAGCGGCGCGAGCTGCCCGCAGGCCCCTGGCAGTGGACCGACGACACCGAGATGGCCTGCTCCGTCCTGGCCGTCCTCGGCCGTCACGGCCGCATCGACCAGGACGCCCTGGCCCGGTCCTTCGCGGAGCACCACGACTTCGACCGGGGCTACGGCCCTGCCGTCAACCGGATGCTCCGGCTCATCCGCGAGGGCGCCGACTGGCGCGAGCTGGCCGCCGCGCTCTTCAACGGGCAGGGGTCCTGGGGCAACGGCGCCGCGATGCGGATCGCCCCGCTGGGCGCCTGGTACGCCGACGACCCCGAGCAGGCGACCCACCAGGCCGAGATCTCCGCGTACACGACCCATCAGCACCGGGAGGCCGTGGTGGGCGCCATGGCCGTCGCCGCCGCGGCCGCGATCGCCGCCGACCCCGCCGGACCGCCCACGCCCGAGGCGCTGCTCGACGGGGTCATCGCCCTGGTGCCGCGCAGCGCGGTCGGGGCGGGCCTGCGCAGGGCCCGCGACATGCTCGACTACGGCGACGCCGGCACGGTCGCCGCGGTCCTCGGCAGCGGCCGCCGGACGAGCGCCCACGACACGGTCCCCTTCGCGCTCTGGTCGGCCGCGCGCGGGCTCGGCGACTTCGAGCGGGTGTTCTGGACGACCGCGCAGGTCGGCGGTGACGTCGACACGACCTGCGCCATCGCCGGCGGAGTGGTCGCCTCCACCGCGGCCGGTGCGCCGCCGGAGGACTGGCTGCGGCAGACCGAGGCCCTCCCGGAGTGGGTCCCGGAGGGGACGACCTGAGGCACCTCGGCGCCGCTGCGGCCTGAAGGGGACCGGCGCCCCGACGACCTCAGGTGCCCCTGTCCCCTCGCGGCCCGAGACCGCCGGTGTCCCCGCGGTCTCGGGCGGTTCCGTGTCCTGACTGCTTGAGGCCGGTCTGTGTGCCCATGGCCGGAAACGGTTCGGTGCCGCGCTACGGACCGAGACCGCCGGTGTCCCCGTGGCCGGTGACGGGTCGGTGTCCCCCGGATACGAGCGGGGCCGGGGGACACCGTGCGTGATCAGGCCATCGGCCCCGCCGCCTCGGCGCGGCCGCTCAGGGCTTCCAGGTCGCTCTTGCGGACCCGGATCACCAGGACGGCCGTGACCAGCGCGATCAGCACCATGCCGACGGCGGCCGTGAAGGCCGAGGAGATGCCGGAGGTCAGCACCTCGTGACCCCAGGGAGCGGGCAGCTCCTTCGTCTTCAGCGCCTCGGCCCGCTGCTCGGGCGTCGCGTGGGTGAGGAAGTCGGGAAGCTGCCTCTCGCCCTCCTCGCGGCTCGCCGTGCCGAAGACGGTGACCAGGATGGAGAGGCCGAGCGAGCCGCCGACCTGCTGGGTCGCGTTGAGCAGACCCGACGCGGCTCCCGCCTCGTGCTGGGCCACTCCGGAGACGGCCGTGAGCGTGAGCGTCACGAAGTTGAGGCCCATCCCGCAGCCGAACACGACCATCGGGCCGAGCACCCCGCCGACGTAACTGCTGCCCGACGACATGAACGTCAGCCAGAAGAGGCCCACGCCGGTGAGCGCCGAGCCGGTCACCATGAACGGCTTGGGGCCGAGGACCGGCAGGAACCGCTGGGCGAGCCCCGCGCCGACGCCGATCGCGACGGTCACCGGGAGGAAGGCCAGTCCGGACTGGACCGGGCTGTAGCCCAGGACGTTCTGCACCCACAGCACGATGAAGAAGAACATGCCGAACATGGCGGCCGACAGGCTGAGCATGATGACGTACGTGCCCGAGCGGTTGCGGTCCGCGAACATGTGCAGCGGAGTGATCGGTTCCCTGGCCCGCGACTCCACCACGGCGAACGCCACCAGCAGGACCACCGCCGCGGCGAAGGAGCCGATGGTCAGCCCGTCCTTCCACCCCTGCTCGGAAGCCCGGATGAATCCGTAGACCAGCGCGGCCATGCCGAGCGTCGACGTCGTCGCGCCCGCGATGTCGAACCGGCCGGGGTGGCGCTCGGATTCCGCGATGCAGCGCGGGGCGAGGAAGGCGATCAGCAGGCCGATCGGCACGTTGACGAAGAAGACCCAGCGCCAGTCGAGCCACTCGGTGAGCGCTCCGCCGGCGAGCAGACCGATCGCGCCACCGCCGGCCGAGACCGCGGCGAACACGCCGAACGCCCGGTTGCGCTCAGGCCCTTCGGGGAACGTCGTGGTGATCAGCGCGAGCGAGGTCGGCGAGGCGATCGCGCCGCCCACGCCCTGCAGGGCCCGTGCCGCGAGCAGCTGCCACGGCTCCTGGGCGAAGCCGCCGAGCAGCGAGGCGAATGTGAAGAGCAGGATGCCGGCCATGAACACCCGACGGCGGCCCAGGATGTCGCCGGCACGTCCGCCGAGGAGCAGGAGGCCGCCGAAGGTGAGCGTGTAGGCGCTGAGCACCCAGGACAGGTCGGTGGTCGAGAAGGAGAGCGCGTCCTGGATGTGCGGCAGCGCGATGTTCACGATGGTGGCGTCGAGGACGACCATCAGCTGGCAGGCGGCGATGACGGTCAAGGCGATGCCCGGCCGACCTCCGGCGCGAGCTGGCTCGTCCTTGATCTGTGTGTCCACCGGAGAAGTTGTCACTATGGATCCCCCACGGAAGAATTAGTGAACGCATCCGTTCACTGTTTGTCACGGTAGTGAGTCCCCCTCAGTGAACGCAACCGTTCACTGGGCACTGCCGACGAATCGAATCGCGTCAACGGAGAGATCCTGATGGTTACTTCGCGCTCCACGGCCGCCGCTCGGCAGGAGGGGGCGGCGCCCCGGCGTCGCGGACCCGTGCTCGAGAGGGCGATTCTGGAGGCCGCGCTCGATCAGCTGGGCAGCGTCGGCTGGAGCGGTCTCACGATGGAGGGTGTCGCGGTCGGCGCGCAGACGGGCAAAGCCGCGGTGTACCGGCGGTGGCCGTCGAAGGAAGACCTCGTCGCGGACGCCCTTCGGGCCGGACTGCCCACGCTCGACGAGGCTCCGGACACCGGCCGTGTGCGTCAGGACCTCTACGAGCTGTGCCTCCGGGTCCGGGGCGTGCTGTACTCCAAGCCCGGTTTCGCCCTGCGTGCAGTGCTTCACGAATGCGATGTCGAGGCCGCTGGACGTTTCCAGGAGCTGATCGAGACGGGCGTGATCCAACCCTGGAAGCGCCTCTTCCGGGAGGTGCTCCTCCGTGGAATCGCGCGTGGAGAGGTGCGGCACGATGCGATCGACGACCTCGTTCTCGATGTGGTCCCCGCCCTGATGATGTACCGCTCGAAAGTGTGCGGAAGCGAATGGCCGGACAACGAGATCGCCGATGTGATCGACCGGATCATGGTGCCCCTCCTGCGGGTCTGAGGCCCTCGGGCGGGGTGTGGGCGACCTTTCGGGCGGGGCGGGAAAGACGCCTTCGGGCGTCTGCGGCGAATCCGGGTATCGCAGGTGACGTCAGGCGGCGTAACCTGTCTGGCGCCATGCCGTACGAACCTCCCACCCACACCGTCGAGCGGTCGCTCCGAGCCACCACCGGCGCCAGGATCGTCGCCGGGGTCGACGAGGTCGGACGCGGGGCGTGGGCCGGCCCCGTCACGGTGTGCGCGGCCGTCACCGGCCTTCGCCGGCCCCCCGAGGGCCTCACCGACTCGAAACTGCTCACCCCCAGGCGCCGCGACGCGCTGGCCGTGGTGCTGGAGGGGTGGGTCACCGCGTACGCGCTCGGCGACGCCTCCCCTCAGGAGATCGACGAACTCGGGATGACCGCGGCGCTGCGGCTCGCGGCCGTCCGGGCCCTCGACGGGCTTCCGGTGCGGCCCGACGCGGTGATCCTGGACGGCAAGCACGACTACCTCGGCAGCCCCTGGCGGGTCCGCACGGTGATCAAGGGCGACCAGTCCTGCATCGCCGTCGCGGCCGCCTCCGTCATCGCGAAGGTCCGGCGCGACGCCCTCATGGCGGAGCTGGAGGCGGAGGGCGGCCGGTACGCGGCGTATGCCTTCGGTGCCAACGCGGGCTACCCTTCGCCGGTCCACAGAGCGGCACTCGAAGAGCTGGGGCCCACCCCCCACCACCGTCTCTCCTGGTCGTACCTGGACGCGCTGCCCCAGTGGCGCCACCTCAAGAAGGTCCGCCTCTCCGCCGAGGCGACCGCGCTGGAAAGCGGGGGCCAACTCGGCTTCGACTTCTGAACTTCCGGTCACGGGAGCCCTGCTCAAGGGTCACCCGCGCGGCCGGGGTGCACATGTGTGCCCACCCGCCGGTGCTTCGCGCAGCGGCGTTTGATAGACATCCATTCATGCCTCTCATCCCCGAGGAGCCTCAGATTCACGAGAGCGCCCAGGGTCCCCGCGCCGCCGCGGCCACCGGCCGCCCCGCGTCGACCCCCCGTCCCGTACCCGGCCCGCGTTCCGCGGCCTCTCCGCGTCCCGGACGCCCCGTCCCCGGTCCGGCCAGACCCGCCGCGCCGGCACCGCGCCCCGGTGCCGGGCAGTCTCCGGCCAAGGGCCCGGAAAATCGTTCCGACCAGCGATCCACCCCGCAGCTCCAGCTGATCCCGGCCCCCGTCGACGGCGCGCTCGACGCCGCCGAGGAAGCCTTGGACCTGCTCCTGGAGAGCGGGCGGGCACCCGGCGAGATCCTGGTGCTCACCACCGGTGACCCGCACCCGTGGGCGGCTCACGAGCTGACCTTCGGCGAGGCCGCCTACTGGGCCCAACAGGACACCGTCGACGACGTGTTCTTTGCGGACGCCTCCGCCGCGGAGCGGGCCGCCGCCCGTCCCGTGGTCATCGTCGCCGTCAACGGCGGAGACGAGGGGACGGTCGCCCGGGCCCTTCCGGCGGCGATGACCCGCGCGGGCGCGCTGCTCGTCGTCTGCGGAGACCCGCAGCGGATCACGGCGCTCCTCGGCGCCGGCGCCGGCGTCTGACCGACCGGTCTCCTCCGCCGGGCCCCCCAATGGGACCGGCGGGGGGCCCGGCGGAGGGCCCGGCGCCGCTCGCGCGATCAGCGTGCGGCGGCCCGGCGCAGGGGTTCAGTCGCTCCGCTCGCGGTCCTCGGTGTGAGCCGGTCGAGCTCGGCCGGCCCTTCACCCAGCGGCAGGGGAAGCGAGTCGGAGCTCGGTCGACGGCCTCCCCGGCCCTCCCCGAGCACCTGCCAACCCCCTCCGGTCAGCGTGATGTACGCGCCGCAGCGGAGCCCGTGCAGCGTGCAGGCGTCCCGAAGCCCCCACATCCAGGCCCCGTCCTCCTCCGTCCAGCGCTCGTCGCCCTCGCGGCAGTACAGCAGGACCGCGGTCCGCACGGGCGCGCGTCTCCGGAGGTCGTGCGGAATGACCCGCCGCAGATGCGCGAGGAGCGCGTTGCGGAACTCCCAGCCGTCCACCGCGACGGAGCGCCGGACGAACGAGGCACTGGCGGCGATCCGCTCCTCGTGGTCCAGGACGGCGAGGACCGCCGTCGAGGGCGTGGGCGCGTGCCGTGAGTGCAGACCGCTGACGACCTCACGAGGGCTGCGCAGCAGGGGGATTCCCGCCGCCGCCCACTCGGACGGCTCGAGTATCCGGGCGAGGCGGCTGGCGGACTCGGACGACGATCTGAACGAGGCGGCTGTGGGCGGAGCGAATCCGAGGGTCACGGTCCTCCCTTCGGATACGCGCCCGCTGAGCGGCGGGCAAGGTCGGGTGAGGGCGCACCACGGCACAGTCCTTCCGGACCGCTGACGGGCCGTGCGGGGCGGTTTCCCAATTCTTGCTGGCCCGTGCGCGAGCGGCAACGAGCAATTGAGACCGCTGACGGGAATGGGTTGGTATGCCACTCATATCCCTGCCCAGTTGCCCATTGTTCACTCCCCGTTCCCCCTCCTGTTTCACCCCTGGACGGCGAGCACCAGCGGGAACACCCCCTCTGCTCCGGCCCGCCGCAGCAGCCGCGCGGCCACCGCCAACGTCCAGCCGGTGTCGGAGAGATCGTCCACCAGGAGAACCGGCCCGCCGGCGGCGGCCAGCCGCCCGGCCAGCTCCGGAGGGACCGTCAGCGTCCGCTGGAGACCGACGACCCGCTGGGCGCTGTTGGTCCGCGAGAGCCGCAGCTCCTCCGCTTCCGGCGTGTACTCCACCGTGCCGAGGAGGGGCATCCTGCCGATCTCGGCGATCCGCTGCCCCAGGGAACCCACCAGATTCGGCTTGCGGTGCGAGGCGACCGTGACCACACCGGCGGGCCGGGCCGGCGCGTCCGGAGCGCCGGAGGCCCACCCGCCGGGCCCCTTCGCCCAGTCCGCCAGCACGTGCACCACCGCCTGCACGACATCGTCCGGCACGGGCCCGTCCGGCGTGCCGTCGGCCAGCAGCGGACGCAGCCGGTTGCCCCAGCCGATGTCCGAAAGCCGCCCCAGGGCCCGACCGCCGAAAGACTGCTCTCCGACCGGGATGCGGCCCTTCAGGTCGACCCCGACCGCGGCGAGTCCGGTGGGCCACATCTTCCGCGGCTCGACCTCCACACCGGGCCGCCCCAGTTCGCCCTTGGCGGCGTCCAGCGCCGCCTCGGTCACCTTCGGATCGAACCGGTTCCCCGCGCAGTTGTCGCAGCGACCGCACGGAGCGGCCTCCTCGTCGTCCAACTGGCGTCGCAGGAACTCCATCCGGCACCCGGTCGTCGACGCGTAGTCGCGCATCGCCTGCTGCTCGGCCGCCCGCTGCCGCGCCACCCAGGCGTACCGCTCGGTGTCGTACACCCAGGGCCGCCCGGTGCTCTCCCAGCCGCCCTTCACCCGGTGCACCGCGCCGTCCACGTCCAGGACCTTGAGCATGGTCTCCAGCCGGGTCCTGCGCAGCTCGACCAGCGGCTCCAGGGCGGGCAGGGACAAGGGCCGGCCCGCCTGCGCGAGCACGTCGATCGTGCGGCGCACCTGCTCCTCGGGCGGAAAGGCCACCGAGGCGAAGTAGCGCCAGATCGCCTCGTCCTCCTGCCCGGGCAGCAGCAGCACCTCCGCGTGCTCCACCCCTCGCCCGGCCCGGCCTACCTGCTGGTAGTACGCGATGGGGGAGGACGGCGACCCGAGGTGCACCACGAAGCCCAGGTCCGGCTTGTCGAACCCCATGCCCAGGGCCGAGGTCGCCACGAGCGCCTTGACCCGGTTGGCCTGGAGGTCGTCCTCCGCCTGCTGCCGGTCGGCGTTCTCCGTCCGACCGGTGTAGGAGGACACGACGTGGCCGCACTGTCGCAGGTAGGCGGTGACCTCGTCGGCCGCGGCGACCGTCAGCGTGTAGATGATCCCGGAGCCGGGCAGCTCGCCGAGGTGGTCGGCGAGCCAGGCCAGCCGGTGCGCCGCGTCCGGCAACCGGACCACGCCCAGGCTCAGGCTCTCCCGGTCGAGCGGCCCGCGCAGCACGAGGGCGTCCGTGCCCGCGCCCGTGCCGAGCTGCTCGGCCACGTCCGCCGTCACCCGCGCGTTCGCCGTCGCCGTCGTGGCCAGGACCGGGACACCGGCGGGCAGGTCCGCCAGCATCGTCCGCAGCCGACGGTAGTCCGGCCGGAAATCGTGGCCCCAGTCCGAGATGCAGTGCGCCTCGTCCACCACGAGCAGCCCGGTGGCGGCGGCCAGCCGGGGCAGCACCTGGTCGCGGAAGTCGGGATTGTTGAGCCGCTCCGGGCTCACGAGGAGCACGTCCACCTCGCCGGCGGCCACCTCCTCCTGGACCGTCTCCCACTCCTCGGTGTTGGACGAGTTGATCGTCCGTGCGCGGATGCCCGCCCGGGCCGCCGCCTCCACCTGGTTGCGCATCAGCGCGAGCAACGGGGAGACGATCACGGTGGGGCCGCTGCCGCGCTCGCGGAGCAGCGAGGTCGCCACGAAGTACACGGCCGACTTGCCCCAGCCGGTCCGCTGCACCACCAGGGCCCGGCGCCGGTCGGCGACGAGCGCCTCGATCGCCCGCCACTGGTCCTCGCGCAGTCTGGCCCTGCCGGTCGGGTCGGAGACGAGACGGGCGAGCACGGCATCGGCGGCGGATCGGAGGGCGGCGCGGTCTTCCGGCGGGGCTGCTTGGGTCATGCCCCCATGCAACCCGATGCCTCGGACATCGCGCGAACGAGACGTCGAACCTGTGGACAACTCGACGGGCGTGCGGATGCCCCGTTCCAGGAGTTATCCACAGGGGTTTCGGATTTCGGGAGATCACGAGACCGTCCTGACCATGAACGCGAATCACCACGAAACCAGCGGACCCTCCCGTACCCAGCAGATCACCCTGCGCGGCCCGGCGGAACTGGCCGACGCCCTGCCGTTCGTGCTGGGCTTCCACCCCACCGACTCCGTCGTCCTGGTCGCCCTCCACGGCGAGCACGGCCGCTTCGGGGGCCGGGTCAGGCTCGGCATCCCGCGCTCGTCCCGGGAGTGGGCGTCCACCGCCGACCACCTCGCCGAGTGCCTCGTCGAGGGAGGCGCCCGAACCGGCTCGCGGCCGGACGGCATCGTCGTCTTCCTGTGCCAGGACCCCGAGCCCGGCGAGACGGGCCGCAGGGTCATGGAGCGGCTGCGGCCCTTCGCACAGCGGCTCCGGACCGCCTGCGGCGCCCTCGACATCCCCGTCTACGAGGCCCTCTGCATCACCGACGGGCTCTACTTCTCGTACTGCTGTCCCGACCAGCGCTGCTGCCCGCCCGACGGGACCCCGCTCGCGCTCAGCGGCACCTCGGTGATGGCGGCGACCGCGACGTACGCCGGAGTGCAGGTACGGGGCTCCCTGCGGGACATGGAGGCCCGGCTGAAGCCCCGCGGCGGGCCCGGGGACGAGGAGCAGCGGGCCGCCCTCGACGCGGCCGCCGCCTCGATCGTCCCCCGGATCGTCGAAGGCGCCGACGCGCGGGGCCGGGAAGAGGTGCGCGAGGCCACGCTGCGCCTCGCCCGGGAGGTTCTCCGTCGGTTCGTGAACCCGAAGGGCCCGAAGACCCCGAAGAGCACGAACGGCGCCGGAAGCCGCCCGGGTGCGGCGGGTGCGCTGAGCACGGCGCGCCCGGTGCGGCCGCTCGTGCCGGGACGAGCCGTCGCCGCCACGACCACGGCCGCGGCCGACGCGGCCGACGACGCCCTGATCACGACCGACGAGGCGGCGGCTCTGGTCATCGGCCTCCAGGACCGGGTCACCCGGGACCGTGCCGCCGAATGGATGGAAGGCTGGGAGGGAACCGCCGCCCTGCGGCTCTGGCGCGTCCTGGCCCGGCGCTGCGTCGCGCCCTACCAGGAGCATGCCGCCGCACCCCTCACCCTCGCCGGCTGGACGGCCTGGTCCACGGGCGACGAGCCGACCGCCCGGGTCGCCCTCGGGCTCGCGCTCGACGCAGACCCCGAGTACGTCTTCGCCCGTCTGCTGCACCAGGCGTGCAACGAAGGACTGGACCCCGAGTCGCTCCGTTCCTGTCTGAGGAGCGAGCGGGACGCCCGGGCCGCTTCGGCGCAGAAGGATCCGTCGCCCTCCCGGCGGGTGCGGATGCGGGCCACTCGTAGGCCGGGCACCCCGCTGACCCTCAAGAAGCCGGGCCGGCAGACCGGCGGAACCGGGCGCCGGGAGACGGCCGGTGTCCGCCCCGGTGGGCCCGCGGCGGGGCGGCCGGGGAGCGGGGCTCCACGGCACGGCGGACAGCGCGGCTCCAGGAGTGGCCGATGACGACCGTGACCCGGCCGCCCGCGAGCGCGTTCACCTCTCTGGCGGAGGCGCACGAACCGTCCCGCCGACACCCTGCCGGCCGCCCGGTCCGCACAGAGAGCACTCCGTACCCGCCATGGCTCCCAGCCCCGTTCCGGCCCCTGGCCGCCCCGCCGGACCGCCCACCGGCCAGTCGTCCGGACATGCCTCCGGACACACGTCAGGTGCCGGCGTCGCGTTCCCGCGCGCGGCGCGTCCCGCGGAACTCCCCTCGGTGCACGGTGCGCTCCTCTGCGTGGCCCTGCCCGCCCTCGCCGTCTGCGCCGAACACGGGCAGCTCACCGGAGAAGGACCCGAGGGGGTGTACGAGGCGGGGCGACGCCTCCTGTCCCGCTGCGTCCTGCGGGTGGCGGGGCGTGAACCCGTCGCGCTCCAGGGCCGCATGGCGGCCTCCGACCGGGCGGTGTTCCTCGGTGCCCTGCGCGTCCCCGGCGACACCGGCCCCGACCCCGCCCTCACCGTCGAACGCGTCCGGAGCGCCGACGGCACCGAGCGGATCACCCTGCGCAGCGCCGCGGCCCGGCCCCTCCGGCTCCCCGTGGAGGTCGCTCTGGGGACGGATCTCGCGGACATGGCAACGGTGGCGTCCGGGAGAACCGGCCCCGAGCTCGCCGCGAGCGTCCACGGCACCGGACTGCGCTGGACCGGCGGCGACGGCCGATCCGTCGCCGTCACGGCGGACCCGCCGCCCATGGACTCCCTGGCGGCGGCGGGAGTACTGCGCTGGGAAGTCGAACTGGCGCCCGGAGCGGCGTTCACGCTCCGTCTGCGGCTGCGGGGGGAGTCGGCCGCCCGCCCCACCGCCTCCACGGGGGCGGGCTCCGGGCGGCCCGGCGGCCACCTCCTGGCCGAAGCCCGGGCCGAGGGCGACGATCCCAGGCCGGGGGAACTGCTCCGGGCCTCCGTCGACGACCTGCGCGCCCTGCTCCAGCGCGACCCGGCCCACCCCGCGGACGTGTACCTCGCGGCCGGTGTCCCCTGGCGCTGCGGACCGGTCACCTCCGAGGCGCTCTGGGCGGCGCGGATGGTCCTGCCGCTCGGCACCCGGCTCGCCGCCACCACCCTGCGCGCCCTCGGGCGCACCCAACTCCCCGGCGACGGAGCGGAGTCCGGTCGTCTCCAGGGCCCCCTCAGGGACGCGGGCCCGCACCTCCCGCCCCGCTGCACGGGCATCGAGGCGACCCTCGCCTTTCCGGCCGTGCTCGCCGAGGCGCGCCGCTGGGGGCTCCCGCCCGCGGACCTGGAGGAGCTGCTTCCCGTGGCGGAGCGATGCCTCGACTGGCTCCGGCGCACGGCCGGCCGGAACGGGTTCGTGCCGGACCCGGGGCCCGCCGGGCCCTGGCGGGCCGAGACCCAGGCGCACGCCCACCGTGCGGCCCTGCTCGGTGCCGACCTCCTCGACGGCTGCGGGCGACCCGGGGGAGACGCCCTGTGCGACGGGGCGCGGATCCTGCGCGAGCGGTTCCGGCGGGAGTTCTGGCTCGACGACCCGGCGGGCGGTCGCCCCGCCGTCGCCCGGGCGCCGGACGGCCGGACCTGGCCCCAGCTGGGCGGGTGGGCCGCGCACCTGCTCGACACCGGGCTGCTGGGCGGCGGCCGGTACGCCCAGGGCCTCCTGGACAGGACGGAGACGGAACAGGTGGCCAGGCTGCTCGGTGCCCCGGCGCTCGACTCCGGCTGGGGGCTGCGGAGCCTCGGGACCAAGGAGCCGGGTCACAACCCCTTCGGTCACCGGGCCGGAGCGGTCCGGGTGCACGAGACGGCGGTCGCCGTGGCCGGGCTCGCCGCCGTCGGTCACGAGAAGGAGGCCGCCTCCCTCCTGCGGGGGCTGCTCGACGCGTCGGAGGCCTTCACCCATCGGCTCCCGGAGATGTACGCGGGGGAGCAGCGGACGGCGGGTGGGCGCCCGGTGCCCCACCCGGCGGCGTGCCGGCCGGCGGCCGTCGCGGCCGCCGGAGCGGTTCAGGCGCTCCTCGCCCTCGCGGGCATCAGACCTGACGTGCCGGGCCGGTCCGTCTCGGTGCACCCGCTGGCCTCGGCCCCGCTCGGCGCGATCAGGCTGTCGGGGCTGGTGGTGGCCGGCGAACCCTTCGCCGTACGGGTCGGCAGGCTGGGGCTCGGTATGGTCGAGGAGGCCGCAGAGGGCCTTCAGCTGGGGGTGTGACGGGATGCCGGGCGCAGAGACGGGGGAAGCCTTGCGACGCGGTGAGAAGGCCGCGGCCGATGCCTCGGCGAGACGTGCTTATCGTCAGGAAGACGACTATGATCGCGGCATGCCTCCCTACGACCCGTCGGCCTTTCCCCCCTTCGCCGTGACCGTCGATCTGGTCGTGCTCACCGTGCGCAGCCACGCGCTCTGCACCCTGGTCGTACGGCGAGGCGAGACGCCGTATCAGGGGCGTTGGGCGCTGCCCGGCGGTTTCGTGCGGGCCGAGGAGGACCTCGGAGCCGCGGCGGCGCGCGAGCTAGTCGAGGAGACCGGTCTCTGTGCCCACGACCCCGCCGCCCCGTCGCCCGTGCCGAGCAACGGCGCACATCTGGAGCAGCTGGCGACGTACGGGGCGCCGGACCGCGACCCGCGCATGCGGGTGGTGAGCGTCGCGCACCTGGCGTTGGCGCCGGACCTTCCCGCCCCGCGCGCGGGCGGCGACGCGAACAGCGCCCGTTGGGCCCCGGTCGAGGAGCTCCTCGGCGAGGACGAGGCCGCCGAGGACGGGGGACCGGGGGCGCTCGCCTTCGACCACGCCCGGATCCTCGCGGACGGGGTGGAACGCGCCCGGTCCAAGATCGAGTACTCCTCCCTGGCCACGGCCTTCTGTCCGCCCGAGTTCACGGTCGGAGAGCTGCGCCGCGTCTACGAGGCGGTCTGGGGCGTGTCCCTCGATCCGCGCAACTTCCACCGCAAGGTGACCGGCACGCCCGGCTTCCTGGTCCCGGCCGGCGGCACCACGACGCGTCAGGGAGGGCGTCCCGCGCAGCTCTTCCGGGCAGGTGGGGCCACTCTTCTCAACCCGCCGATGCTGCGCCCCGAGGTCTGAGAACCGTGTGCCTCCGGCGCTCCTGGGCGCCAACCATGCGCGGAAAGTCCGAAATGTAGCGTTATCTTGCTGCGATAGCGCCGCCCTGCCGCGGAGCGGTGTCACCTACCGCGAGAGAAGCGATGCTCCAGGCAATCGGACTGACCAGCACCCCCCGCCGCGATCGCCCGCCCGCCGTGGACGATCTGACCTTCGAGGCCCGGCCGGGCGCCGTGACCGCCCTCCTCGGCCCCCGGGGGTCCGGCAAGACGACCGCCCTCCGGCTCATGCTCGAACTCGAGCCGGGCCGTGGGGTCACCTACTTCCGCGGCCGGCCGCTGCACCGCATCGCCCACCCGCCCCGCGAGGTCGGCGTGCTCCTCGGCGACGTCCCCGGGCACCCGTCCCGTACCCTCCGGGGGCAGCTGCGGATGCTCTGCGCCGCCACGGGAGTTCCCGCCGCACGGGCCGACGAACTGGTGCGGACCGTGGGCCTCGCCGGCCTGGAGCGCCGGCGGATCGGCACCCTCCCGATCGGCGCGGACCGTCGACTCGGGCTCGCCGCGGCCCTGTTGGGAACGCCCCACACCCTGCTGCTCGACGAGCCGGCCGCGGGTCTCTCCGTGCCCGAGAGCGGGTGGCTCCACGAGCTGCTGCGGGCTCATGCCGCCGAGGGGGGAACCGTGCTGTACACCACGGAGGACCCCAAGGACGCGGCCGGCAACGCCGACCGCGTCGTCACCCTCGACGGCGGCCGGCTCGTCGCGGACCAGGACGCCGTCGAGTTCGCCCGCACCCGCTTGCGCCCCCGGGTCGTCGTCCGGACCCCGCACGCCGCGCGTCTGGCCGCGGCCGTCACCCAGGAGGCCAGAGCCGCCCGCCGTCCCGTCGAGGTGGTCGCCGAGGACGGCAACCGCCTCTCCGTCTACGGGAGCGACTGCGCGGCCGTCGGTGACACCGCCTTCCGGCACGGCGTACCGATCCACCGGCTCGCCGACGAGAGAGGGGGCGACGGCGGTGCCGGTGCCGGTCGCGGCAACGTCGCCGGGCGGGCGCGGAGCGCGCGGGAAGGCGAGGAGGCGGGGGGCTCCGGGAGCCGGACCGCCGTGTCGACGGACGCCGGGCAGCCGTCCGGGGCCACCGGGCGGGAGGCCCCGGGCGGGCGGCGGCGCCCCGCGCGCTCACCCCTGCGCCCGCTGCGGTACGAGCTCCACCGCCTCCTCGGCGTGCCCTCCACCCCGCTCGTCGCAGCCGCCGTCCTGCTCGTCTCCGTGACGCTCGCCCTGCTCCTCGGCCGCGGCGGCCGAGTCGAGCTGCCCGTCGTGCTCACCGGCTGGCCCCCGCTCTCCCCGCTGCCGCCCGCGGCCCTCGGCGCGGGGCTGCTCGGGGCCTTCTCCTTCGGCGAGGAGTACCGCTATCCCGCACTCACCACGGGGCGCGGAGCCGTCCCCCGCAGACCGGGCCTGCTGCTCGCGAAGCTCGCCGTGGCCGCGGTCGTCGCCCTGGTGCTGGGGACCCTCGTCGTGGGGATCGACCTGGAGGTGCTGCGGTTCGTCTACGGCGCCGAGTTGGTCCCCGTACCCAGGAACTGGCCGACCCTCTGCTCGAGTTGGCTGGGGCTGGTCGTCGGCTGCGCGTGGGCGGGGGTGCTCGGCGCCGGGGTGTTCCGGGCCGCCGCGGCCGGGGTGGCGGCGGTGCTCGCGGTGCCCGTCGCCTTCGTTCCGCTGTTGCAGAAGGTGCTGACGGGTCCGTCGGTGCGATCGGCGGCCGGACTCCCGGCGCGGCTGCGCGAGTTCGCCGGACCGCAGTGGTCCCCGACCCTGGACCGGTGGCTTGCGGGGGTGCTGCGGGTGGTCGGTCAGCCCGCGGGGGTGGCGCTCTCGTTGACGTTGACGGGGTTGCTCTGCGCCTATGTGTTCACCGGCCTTCGCCGTAAGGCCCGTTGGTGACCGCTTGCTGACCGAAAGAGCTCGGTTACCCGTCAACTACCTTGGAATATGTCGCAAATGTCCCATTAATCGTCAATTGTGTAGCGGGTGCCGATCACCCTTTCGTGTGCTTTTCACCAAAGACCTCAAGGGTCACGGAGGCAACGCCGACAAAGGATGCGTGAGTACCCTTGCGCACACCATGATGACCGCCGCCCGTTCTGCCGACTCCGGCCTCGGCGCCCCGGGCGATCTCGACCGCTACCCCTACCCGGAGGCGTCCGCCGCCGGCCGTGTGGGTCCGCCCTCCTGGGAGGGAGTGGACACCGACCTGGGTCGCGTCGGCCGCCGGACCGCCGGAAACCGGGGTCGCGGACTGCACGGGCAGCTCGTCCAGCAGCTCGGCCAGATGATCGTCTCCGGCGACCTCGGGGCCGACCGTCCGCTCGTCCCCGAGGAGATCGGCCAGCGGTTCGAGGTCTCGCGCACCGTCGTGCGCGAGTCGCTGCGCGTCCTGGAGGCGAAGGGGCTCGTCAGTGCCCGCCCGAACGTCGGCACGCGGGTCAGGCCCGTCAGCGACTGGAACCTCCTCGACCCCGACATCATCGAATGGCGGGCCTTCGGTCCGCAGCGCGACGACCAGCGCCGCGAGCTGAACGAGCTGCGGTGGACGATCGAGCCCCTGGCCGCCCGCCTGGCCGCCGGGCACGGCCGCGAGGACGTGCAGCAGCGCCTCGCCGACATGGTCGAGATCATGGGCCACGCGTTCGCCCAGGGCGACGGCATCACCTTCTCGCGGGCCGACGTGGAGTTCCACTCCCTCCTGATCCAGCTGGCCGGGAACCGCATGCTGGAGCACCTCTCCGGCATCGTCACCGCCGCCCTCCAGGTCTCCGGGGGGCCCGTCACCGGCTGCGACCGGCCGGGCGAGGCCTGTCTGGCCCACCACGCCCGGATCGTGGACGCGCTCGCCGCCGGGGACGCCCTCGGAGCCGAGAACGCCATGCGGCAGCTGCTCACGGTCCACCCCGAGGTGGAGCGCGTCGTTCCCGCCCCTCGCGAACACTGACCCGCGAGCCGTGGCCGGGAGCGCGGAGGCGCGCGCACCGCGTGCCGCCGGGTTCCGGGCGTCACCCGGGGCCCGGCAGGGCTCCCCGGGCGGCGCCCGGGTTCCGGCGGCGCAAATGTGCCGTGATCGACCGATCTGGCCGTTTCGTCGTGCATGGGGTGTGACTCGGGCCACGAAGATTGGGCGTAACACTCCTCCGAGCCGTGCGATGACCTAAGAGGTGACAGCCGAGGAAGGAATACAGCAGCCGACGGAGGCGCTGTGCAGTTCCCCGGTCCAGCCCGCGCCGTCGACACATTCCCCGTCGGCGGTCGTCGGCTCCAGCCCGATCCAGGGTGGGGCCGGAAGCCGTTTCCATCGTTCCGAGAGGTTGTTCGTGTCGGCCAGCACATCCCGTACGCTCCCGCCGGAGATCGCCGAGTCCGAGTCTGTGATGGCGCTCATCGAGCGGGGAAAGGCTGATGGGCAGATCGCCGGCGATGACGTGCGTCGGGCCTTCGAAGCCGACCAGATTCCGCCAACCCAGTGGAAGAATGTTCTGCGCAGCCTCAATCAGATCCTCGAGGAAGAGGGTGTGACGCTGATGGTCAGTGCAGCGGAGTCGCCGAAGCGCGCCCGCAAGAGCGTCGCAGCGAAGAGCCCGGCCAAGCGCACCGCCACCAAGACCGTCACCGCCAGGACGACCGTGACGAAGAGCACCGTCGCGGCCTCCACGGCTCCCGCGGCCGAGGGCACCGACCCGGCCGACGAGGCCGGATCCCCCGCCAAGAAGGCGGCCGCGAAGAAGACCGTCGCCAAGAAGGCGGTGGCCAAGAAGACCGTCGCCAAGAAGACGGCGGCCAAGAAGACCACGTCCAAGAAGGACGCCGACGAGCTCATCGAGGGCGAGGAGCTCCTCGAGGACGTCGCACCCGGCAAGGGCGAGGACGAGGAGACCGAGGGCGAGAGCAAGGGCTTCGTCCTGTCCGACGAGGACGAGGACGACGCTCCGGCGCAGCAGGTCGCCGTCGCCGGTGCCACCGCCGACCCGGTCAAGGACTACCTCAAGCAGATCGGCAAGGTCCCGCTGCTCAACGCCGAGCAGGAGGTCGAGCTCGCCAAGCGCATCGAGGCCGGTCTGTTCGCCGAGGACAAGCTCGCGAACTCGGACAAGCTCGCTCCGAAGCTCAAGCGCGAGCTGGAGATCATCGCCGAGGACGGCCGCCGGGCCAAGAACCACCTCCTGGAGGCCAACCTCCGCCTGGTGGTCTCGCTGGCCAAGCGCTACACCGGCCGCGGCATGCTCTTCCTGGACCTGATCCAGGAGGGCAACCTGGGTCTGATCCGCGCCGTCGAGAAGTTCGACTACACCAAGGGCTACAAGTTCTCCACGTACGCCACCTGGTGGATCCGTCAGGCGATCACCCGCGCCATGGCCGACCAGGCCCGCACCATCCGCATCCCGGTGCACATGGTCGAGGTCATCAACAAGCTCGCGCGCGTGCAGCGCCAGATGCTCCAGGACCTGGGCCGTGAGCCCACCCCGGAGGAGCTGGCCAAGGAACTCGACATGACCCCCGAGAAGGTCATCGAGGTCCAGAAGTACGGCCGTGAGCCGATCTCCCTCCACACCCCGCTGGGTGAGGACGGCGACAGTGAGTTCGGCGACCTCATCGAGGACTCCGAGGCGGTCGTGCCGGCCGACGCGGTCAGCTTCACGCTCCTCCAGGAGCAGCTGCACTCCGTCCTCGACACGCTCTCCGAGCGCGAGGCGGGCGTCGTCTCCATGCGCTTCGGCCTCACCGACGGCCAGCCGAAGACGCTGGACGAGATCGGCAAGGTCTACGGCGTGACGCGCGAGCGGATCCGCCAGATCGAGTCGAAGACGATGTCGAAGCTCCGTCACCCGTCGCGCTCGCAGGTCCTGCGCGACTACCTCGACTGATCCGTACGAGGTACGCGGCGGCACACGGAAGGGCCCGGTTCCCCGAGAGGGGGAGCCGGGCCCTCCGGCTGTGCGCGGGTGCACGGCGGGGACGCGTGCTGGACGCTGGGTGAACCGACATCACCCGAGAGTCAGGAGGCTCCATGCGTGGTTTCCTCACCCGAGCAGTGACGGGTGCCCTGGGCCTGGTCGCCGCGGCCACGGGGCAGCTCGCCACCGCCGGTCCCGTGGCCGCCGACAGCGTCGTGGTGGGCGGGCAGCCGACCCGGATCACGGACGCGCCGTGGGTCGTGGCGCTGTCCAGCCGTGACCGGTTCGGAGGTACGCGGGCGGGGCAGTTCTGCGGGGGCGTGGTCGTCGCACCGACCAAGGTGCTCACGGCGGCCCACTGCCTGGGCCGCGAGGTGCTCGGTGGGGAGCCCCGGGAGGTGCGCGACTTCGTGGTCATCGCCGGCCGTGCGGTGCTGCGCGGACAGGAGGGCGAGGAGGTCCGGATCTCCGACACCTGGGTCAACCCCGACTACGACCCGACGACCAACTCGGGCGACCTCGCCGTGCTGACACTGGTGAGCGCGCTGCCGCAGTCGTACATGATCGGCGTCGCCCGGCCGGGAGACGCGGCGTACGCGTCCGGGACGGAGGCGGACGTCTACGGCTGGGGTGACACGACCGGGAACGGGGCCTACGCCTCCACGCTGCGGACGGCGCGCGTGCAGGTGCTGCCGGACACGGCGTGCGAGCGGGCGTACCCGGGTGGCTTCGGCGTCCGCTACCAACGCGGGACGATGCTGTGCGCGGGCGACCCGCGGGGCGGGAAGGACGCGTGCCAGGGGGACAGCGGGGGGCCGCTGGTGGCCAGGGGGCTCCTCGTCGGCCTCGTGTCCTGGGGCAGCGGCTGCGGACAGGCGGAGAACCCGGGCGTCTACACGCGGGTCTCGGCGGTGCTTCCGGCGCTCTTCTGAGCCGCGCCCCGCGGGGCGGGCCCGGGGCGGCCCGGGATCTCCCGAGGACGGGAGGACGTCGATGCCACCGGGCGGGAAGGGCGTCGGGTACGAGAACGGGCGGTCACCCCCGCGAAACGCGTGGGGCGACCGCCCGTCGTCCGGTCAGCGACCGGCCCTGGGCTCGTCGTGGATGGCGTCAGGCGTGGTCTTCGCCCATCGTGCGGGCCGGCACGTCCGTGAGCCGGTCCGTCTCATCCTGTATCTCAACGGCGATCTTCTTGAGTTCCGGCTCGAACTTGCGTCCGTGGTGGGCGCAGAAGAGCAAGTCACCTCCGCTGGTCAGAACGACGCGCAGGTATGCCTGGGCGCCGCAGCGGTCGCAACGGTCAGCGGCCGTCAGGGGGCTCGCGGGGGTCAGAACAGTAGTCACGTCGCCTCTTCTCTAGCTCGACGAGCTGTCGTACCAGGGTCAACATCCAACCAGGCCGAAAACGTTCCCGCTCGTGCCTTTTCCTTGAAACTTCTTCCCAAGGCGGCTGTCTGCTGCCGGTTGGCGGCGAATGAGCCGTATTGCATCGCTCTACGGATTTCGCGTTGCTTGTGTGGGTCGGCCCTCCCGGCTGGGTTGCCGGTTGTTCATGAGGACGTGCCCGGAGCCTAAATGGTTCATGCCTGGAAGGGAACGTGATGTTCACGTCACCCCATCGAGGGATCGAACATCCATGCGAGGCTGGACTAGCATGAGGAATCGGGGAGGGTGGCGTGACAACGGCTCTACCAGGCATCGGTACCCTCTGAGCGGTGACCGACGCCGGGCCTTACCCCACCGGGCCAGATTTCAAATTCAGCGAGGAGCGAACCGCGTGACCGCCGAGAAGTCCGTGCCGTCCAGTGCGCTGCTGACCGCAGACCGTGACGGTTCCAACTACACCGCTCGGCACCTGCTCGTACTCGAAGGGCTCGAAGCGGTCCGCAAGCGCCCCGGAATGTACATCGGGTCCACCGACAGCCGCGGCCTGATGCACTGCATCTGGGAGATCATCGACAACTCGGTCGACGAGGCCCTCGGCGGCTACTGCGACCACATCGAGGTCGTCCTCCACGACGACGGATCCGTCGAGGTCCAGGACAACGGCCGTGGCATCCCGGTCGACGTCGAGCCGAAGACCGGTCTCTCCGGCGTCGAGGTCGTCATGACCAAGCTGCACGCCGGCGGAAAGTTCGGCGGCGGGTCGTACGCCGCGTCCGGCGGTCTGCACGGCGTCGGCGCCTCCGTCGTCAACGCCCTGTCCGCCCGCCTCGACGTCGAGGTCGACCGGAACAGCGCGACCCACTCGATCTCCTTCCGCCGCGGCGTCCCCGGCATCTTCACCGAGCAGGGCCCCGACAGCCCCTTCGACCCGGCCAACGGCCTCGTCAAGGGCAAGCGCGTCCCCAAGGCCCGCACCGGCACGCGCATCCGCTACTGGGCGGACCGGCAGATCTTCCTCAAGGACGCCAAGCTCTCCCTGGAGACGCTCCACCAGCGCGCCCGGCAGACCGCCTTCCTCGTCCCGGGCCTCACCATCGTCGTCCGCGACGAGCGGGACCTGGCCGGCGTCGGCAAGAGCGAGGAGACCTTCCGCTTCGACGGCGGCATCAGCGAGTTCTGCGAGTACCTCGCCCAGGACAAGGCCGTCTGCGACATCCAGCGCCTCACCGGGCAGGGCACCTTCAAGGAGACCGTCCCGGTCCTCGACGAGCGCGGCCACATGACCCCGACCGAGGTCACCCGCGAGCTCGCCGTCGACGTCGCCCTGCGCTGGGGCACCGGCTACGACAGCACGGTCAAGTCCTTCGTCAACATCATCGCCACCCCCAAGGGCGGCACCCACGTCTCGGGTTTCGAGCAGGCCATCACCAAGACGGTGAACGAGGTGCTGCGCTCGGCCAAGATGCTGCGCGTCGCCGAGGACGACATCGTCAAGGACGACGCCCTGGAGGGGCTCACCGCCGTCGTGACGGTCCGCCTCGCCGAGCCGCAGTTCGAGGGGCAGACCAAGGAGGTCCTCGGCACCTCCGCCGCCCGCCGGATCGTGGCCAACGTGGTGGCCAAGGAGCTCAAGGCCTTCCTCACCTCCACCAAGCGGGACGCCAAGGCGCAGGCCCGCGCCGTGCTCGAGAAGGCCGTCGCCGCGGCGCGGACCCGGATCGCGGCCCGGCAGCACAAGGAGGCGCAGCGCAGGAAGACCGCGCTCGAGTCCTCCTCGCTGCCGGCCAAGCTCGCCGACTGCCGCAGCGACGACGTGGAGCGCAGCGAGCTCTTCATCGTCGAGGGGGACTCGGCCCTCGGCACGGCCAAGCTCGCCCGGAACAGCGAGTTCCAGGCCCTGCTGCCGATCCGCGGAAAGATCCTCAACGTCCAGAAGTCGTCCGTCTCGGACATGCTGAAGAACGCCGAGTGCGGCGCGATCATCCAGGTCATAGGAGCGGGCTCGGGCCGCACCTTCGACATCGACGCCGCCCGGTACGGCAAGGTCATCATGATGACCGACGCCGACGTCGACGGTTCCCACATCCGCACCCTGCTGCTCACGCTCTTCCAGCGCTACATGCGGCCCATGGTCGAGCAGGGCCGGGTCTTCGCCGCCGTGCCGCCGCTGCACCGGATCGAGCTCGTCCAGCCCAAGAAGGGCCAGGACAAGTACGTCTACACGTACTCGGACAACGAGCTGCGGCAGACCCTCCTGGAGTTCCAGCGCAAGGGGGTCCGCTACAAGGACGCCATCCAGCGCTACAAGGGTCTGGGCGAGATGGACGCCGACCAGCTCGCGGAGACCACGATGGACCCGCGTCACCGCACCCTGCGCCGGATCAACATCGGCGACCTGGACGCGGCGGAGCAGGTCTTCGACCTCCTCATGGGCAACGACGTGGCGCCCCGCAAGGAGTTCATCACCGGTTCGGCGGCGACGCTCGACCGCTCGCGCATCGACGCCTGAGCGGCACCGGCCGTGGGTGGAGCGACACGCTCCACCCACGGGCCGATCACCTCGAGGCTGCTCGCCCGGGAGGCGGGGGCCGCCTCGATCGACGACCGCTTCGCCAGGACCGGGGTGCGCGACCGTCCCCGGGCCGTGCGGTACGCATATCAGCACGGTCCGGTCAGGGAGCCCGGGCGAAGAGTCACCTGATGGGGTGAAGAGAGGGGGGAGAAGAGTCCGGGATCTTCCCGCTCTGTCCATCCTTGTCACGCGACCGGAACGGTTCGCTGACAAGGAGAATTGGTCGGTGGAGCAGGTGGACAGGCAAAAGGGGCGCGACGCCACGGCGATGGCGGTCGACGACCCCTGGTACGACGCGACGGCTTCCGGTGGGGACGGGGGAGCGGTGGCCGGGGCGCCCGGCGACGGCCGGCCCGACGCGGTGCCGCGGCAACGGGTCCACAGTACGGCGGAGATCTATCTGGAGGTCCAGCGGAGCCCCGCCTTCCAGGAAGTGCGCGGCCGCTACCGTCGGTTCGTCTTCCCTGCCAGCCTGGCGTTCCTCCTGTGGTACCTCGCCTATGTGGTGGCGGCGACCGTCGCGCCCGGGCTGATGGCGCGGCCGGTGGCCGGAGCGGTGAACGTGGCGATGGTCGCGGGACTCGGCCAGTTCCTCACCACCTTCCTGCTGACCTGGGCGTACGCGCGCCATGCGCGGCTGCGCAGGGACCGGGCCGCGCTGGAACTGCGCTGGGACACGCAGGAGATGACCCGAGGGGTGGTGCAGCCGTGACCGGGAGCCACCAGACCCTGGCGCTCGTGCTGTTCAGCGTGTTCGTCGCCGTGACCCTGGGGATCACCACCTGGGTGAGCCGCCACCGCCACGGTTCGGCGGAGGAGTTCTACGCCGGAGGGCGACTGTTCTCCCCTCTGGAGAACGGGTTCGCCATCGCCGGGGACTACATGTCCGCGGCCTCCTTCCTGGGCATCTCCGGGCTGATCACGCTCTACGGCTATGACGGCATGCTGTACTCCGTCGGCTTCCTCGTCGCCTGGCTGGTCGTGCTCCTGCTGGTCGCCGAACTGGTGCGCAACTGCGGGCGGTTCACGCTGGCCGACGTCGTCGCCGCGCGGATGTCGGAGCGGCCGGTGCGGATCGCCGCGGGAACCTCCTCGGTGGCCGTCTCCGTGCTGTACCTCGTGGCCCAGATGGTGGGTGCGGGGAGCCTGGTGGCGCTGCTGCTCGGGGGTTCCAGCGAGGCGGCGCGCTCGTGGACGGTGATCGGCGTGGGCGCGCTGATGGTGATCTACGTGACGCTCGGCGGCATGCGGGCCACCACGTGGATCCAGATCGTCAAGGCGGTCCTGCTCATGGCGGGCACGATCGCGCTCACCGTCCTCGTCCTGCTCCGGTTCCACGGCGACGTGAACAGCCTGCTCTCCACCGCGGCCGAGCGCAGCGGACACGGCCTGGACTTCCTCGCGCCCGGACTGCGTTACGGCGGGGACTGGACGGCCCGCCTCGACTTCATCAGCCTCGGGCTCGCCCTCGTCCTGGGCACGGCGGGGCTGCCGCACATCCTGTCGCGCTTCTACACCGTGCCGACCGCCCGTGCCGCCCGCCGCTCCGTCGTCTGGTCCATCGTGCTCATCGGCGGCTTCTACCTGATGACCATCGTGCTCGGCTTCGGCGCGGCCGCCCTGATCGGCCCCGACGAGGTCCGCGCGTCCAACGCCTCCGGGAACACCGCCGTACCGCTGCTCGCCCTCGACCTCGGCGGCGGCGCCGGCTCCACCGGCGGCACCGTGCTCTTCGCGGTCGTCGCCGCCGTCGCCTTCGCGACCATCCTCGCCGTCGTCGCGGGGATCACGCTGGCCTCCTCGGCCTCCGTCGCCCACGACCTCTACAGCTCGCTGCGCCGCAGGCGCGCGAGGCAGTACAGCGAGGTGGCCGTGGCCAGGGTCGCCGCCGCCGGGATCGGCGCGGCCGCCATCGGCCTCGGACTGCTCGCCCGTGACCTCAACGTGGCCTTCCTCGTCGGTCTGGCCTTCGCGGTCGCGGCCTCCGCCAATCTGCCGGTGCTGCTCTACTCGCTGTTCTGGCGGAAGTTCACCACCCGGGGCGCGGTCTGGTCGGTGTACGGCGGCCTGATCCCCGCGGTGCTGCTCGTCCTGGTCTCCCCGGTCGTCTCCGGCAGTCCGGAATCGCTGTTCCCGGGCGTCGACTTCCACCTCTTCCCGCTGCAGAACCCGGGAGCGGTCTCCATCCCGCTGGGCTTCCTGGCCGGATGGGTCGGTACGGTCACCTCGTCCGAGCCGCCCGACGAGGCCCGGTACGCGGAGACCGAGGTGCGGGCTCTGACGGGCGCGGGTGCCGTCTGACCGACCGTCCCGGGCGGGGGTCAGCCGGTGGGCGGCGAGCCCGCCCAGGCGTACCGGTGCTCGGGGCGGCCCGTCTCGCCGTACCGGAGGGAGAGGCGCACCCGGCCGGTGCGTTCCAGGAGCTTGAGGTAGCGCTGTGCGGTCTGGCGGCTGACGCCGGACCGTTCGGCGATCTCCTGCGCGGACAGCGCGCCGTCGGCGGCGAGCAGCACCTGCCGGACCACCTCGGCCGTGGTGGGGGAGTGGCCCTTGGGCAGGTCGGGGGCGACGGTGCCCGCCGACAGGACCCCGAAGATCCGGTCCACCTCGGCCTGCTCCGCCTCGCCGCCGGTCTCCAGGGTGCGGCGGAGCGTCGCGTACGCCTCCAGCTTGGCGCGGAGCCCGGCGAAGCCGAACGGCTTGACCAGGTACTGCAGCGCACCGTGCCGCATCGCCGACTGCACGGTGGCCACGTCACGGGCCGCCGTCACCATGATCACGTCGCACTGGTGGCCGCGCGCGCGGAGTTCCCGTACCGCCGTGAGCCCGTTCTCGTCGGGCAGGTAGTGGTCCAGGAGGATCAGGTCGACCGGCCGGCCGTCCAGGGCGGCGAGCGCCTCGGCGGTCGAGTGGGCGAGGGCGACGACCCGGAAGCCGGGCACTCTGGCGACGTAGGCGGCGTTGATCCGCGCGACCAGCACGTCGTCGTCCACGACGAGTACGTCGATCATCGTGCCGCCTCCGGGGACTCCAGGGCGGTGGACTCCGGGTCGGTGGATCCCGGTCCGGTGGTTTCCGGTCCGGTGGTTTCCGGCTCGGTCAGGGCGTCCGGGAGGACGACCGTGAAGACGGCGCCGCCCCCGGCGCCGTCGGTCACCCCGGCGGTGCCGCCCCGGCGCTCGGCGAGTCGGCGCACCAGGGCGAGGCCGAGGCCGCGCTTGCCGTGGGACGGCAGCGCCTTCGTCGTCCAGCCCTCGGTGAAGATCAGCTCGCGGCGGTCCTCCGGGACGCCCGGGCCGCTGTCCGAGACCCGCAGCACCGCCGTACGGCCCTCGGCGCGGAAGGAGACCTCGACACGGGCGCCGGGGGTGCCGGCGACGGCGTCCAGGGCGTTGTCGACGAGGTTGCCGACGACGGTGACCAGTTCGCGCGGGTCGACGAGCCGGTCCGGCAGCAGGGAGCCGGGCGCGAGCCGCAGCGAGACGCCCCGCTCGGCGGCGACGGTCGCCTTCCCGACCAGGAGCGCGGCGAGGAGCGGGTCGCGGACCTTCTCCGTGACCTGCTCGGCGGTGGCCCGGTGCACGCCGACCACCTCCGTGACGAACTCGACCGCCTCCTCGTGCATCTCCAGTTCCAGGAGGCCGAGGAGGGTGTGCAGCCGGTTGGCGTGCTCGTGGTCCTGGGCGCGGAGGGCGTCGATCAGGCCCCGGGTGGAGTCGAGCTCGCGTCCGAGGTGCTCCAGCTCGGTGCGGTCGCGGAGGGTCGCCACCGCGCCGCCGTCGTCCGTGGGCATCCGGTTGGCGATCAGCACCCGGTGTCCCCGGACGGTGAGCAGGTCCTCGCCGGTGACCCGGCCCGCCAGGACGTCGGCGGTCCGGCCCGGGCCGAGGACCTCGTCGAGCGGCCGGCCCGCCGCCTCGGGGCCGAGGCCGAGGAGGCGCTGGGCCTCGTCGTTCACGAGTCGTACGGAGCCGTTCCGGTCGAGGGCCACGACGCCCTCGCGGATGCCGTGCAGCATGGCCTCGCGTTCGGCGAGCAGGGCGGAGATGTCGGAGAAGGCCAGGTCGTGGGTCTGCCGCTGGAGCCGCCGGGAGATCAGGTAGGCGGCGAGCGCCCCGGCCGCGAGCGCGCCGCCCGCGTGGGCGAGGAGGCCGGGGACGGCGGCGAGGAGCCGGTCGCGGACGCTGTCGTACGCGATGCCGACGGAGACCGCGCCGACGATCCGCCCGTCGGCGTCCCGCAGCGGCACCTTGCCGCGTGCCGAACGGCCCAGGGTGCCGCTGTCGATCTCCATCACCTCGTGACCGGCGAGGGCGCTGCTCGGATCGGTGGAGACGACCCTGCCGATCTCGGCGGGGTCGGGGTGCGACCAGCGCACCCCGCGGGTGTCCATGACCACGACGTACTCGGCGCCCGTGGAGGTCCTGATCCGCTCCGCCTCGGCCTGGACCGGGCCGCGCGCGGACGGCGGGCCGCCGGTGAGGTCCGCGGCGAGCCGGGGCGACGCGGTGCTCCCGGCGACGGCCAGGGCCCGTCGCATGGCCTGGTCGTCGAGCTGGGCGCTCAGCGGGGCGAGGAAGAGGCCGGTGGCGAGGACGGTCACACCGGCCGCGATGGCCAGCTGCATCAGCAGGACCTGCGAGAACACCCGCCGCGGCCACCCGAACCGTCGACGGCGCACGCGGGGGCGCGGGGGGCCGGTCTGTGCGGGGTTCATGCCGGAAACGGTAAGGGGACGCGCCCCGGGACCGGAAACGGTGACGGAACGGACGCCTATTCTGGGGGTTTCCCACGCCCGGTGGGACTCGAAGGAACCGGAGGCACGTCCCTTGACCACGCAGCAGATCCCCGTCGTCGTCCTGGCCGGGTTTCTCGGGGCCGGGAAGACCACGCTCCTCAACCATCTGCTGCGCAGCGCCCGGGGCACCCGCATCGGAGTCATGGTCAACGACTTCGGCGACATCGGCATCGACGCGATGACCGTCGCCGGCCAGGTCGGCTCGACCGTCTCCCTCGGCAACGGCTGCCTGTGCTGCGCCGTCGACGCCGGCGAGCTCGACGAGTACCTGGAGGTCCTGACCCGGCCCGAGTCCCGGCTCGACGTGATCGTGATCGAGGCGAGCGGGCTCGCGGAGCCGGAGGAGCTGGTCCGCATGGTGCTCGCCAGCGAGAACGAGCGGGTCGTGTACGGAGGGCTCGTCCAGGTCGTCGACGCGTCCGAGTTCGAGGCCACCCGGCGGCGGCACCCCGGGACCGACCGGCACCTCGGCCTCGCCGACCTCGTCGTCGTCAACAAGGCGGACCGGGTGGCCGCGGACGAGCTGCGGAACGTACGGGAGACGGTGGCCGGACTCGCGGGGCGCGCCGCCGTGGTCGAGGCCTCCCACGGGCGCGTCGACCCGGAGCTGCTCTTCGACCGGGTCGTACCGGAGGGCGAGATCGAGGGCCAGATGTCGATCGAGGACATCCTGTACGGCTCCGGGGACGAGGGCCACGCCCATCCGCACGCGGCCTACGAGAGCCTCTCGGTGACGGCCACGACGCCGCTGCACCCGCGCCGCCTCATGGCCTTCCTCGACTCGCGCCCCGAGGGCCTCTACCGGATCAAGGGCTTCGTCGACCTCGGCCCCGCCGATCCGGCCAACCGCTACGGCGTGCACGCGGTCGGCCGTTTCCTGCGCTTCTACCCCGAGCCCTGGCCCGTCGGCGAGGAACGCCTCACCCAGCTCGTCCTGATCGGTTCCGGCATCGACACGCCCGCCCTGCGCAAGGAGCTCGCCTCCTGCGAGCTGAACGGCCCGCAGGACGCCCCCGACGAACACGGCATGTGGGGCGTCCTGCGGTACGTGCAGCGGACGGAGGAGGGAGCGGAGGACCCGGTCTGATCCGGCCGGGTCAGTAGGCCTCGGCCAGCTCCGCGGCCTCCAGAGCCTCGACGTCGGCCTCGTCGAGGACGGCGGCCTCTGCCCCGTCGTCCACGATGACCTTGCCCATCTCGGCGGAGACCCGCGCGAGCAGGGCGGCCTTCCGGGCGGCGAAGAACGCCGCGAAGTCGTCGAGCGCCATGAGTTCCGGTGCGATGAGGTGGGACCGGATGTGACCGTGGACCACCTCGGGCGTGGACTCCGCGCTCTTGGCGAGCTTCACCAGGTAGTCGGAGGGTGCGTTGCCGCCGATGATCCGGTTGGTACGGGCGGTCAGCGGGGTCTTGTTGATGATGGAGTTGTAGCGCCCGGGGTCCTCGCCCTCCCCCTGGCACCACACCTTCGGGAAGACGTGGTGGATGTCGATCGACTCGTCGAAGTACCCGGTGATCTCCGCCTTCTCACCGGTGCGCCAGTCCATGGCGCCGGCCTTGAGCAGCAGCGCGTAGATGCCCTTGTACGCGGCGCTGTTGCGGGTCCTCAGCGTGAGCAGTCGGCTCGGCGCGAACTCGGCGGCCTCGACGGTGCGGGGCTCGCCCGAGGTCCCCCTGATCCAGCCGACGACGTCCGGCAGGTCGTGGCTGAAGCGTGTCTCGGTCGAGCCGCCGTACAGCTCGCCGAAGACTCCGCACCAGTACCAGCGGGCGAGCTTGTGCCGGGCCCCGGCGCTCTGCGCGTCGTCGCCCGCGAGGGCCAGGATCGCGGCGAGCGGGATGAGCTGGGTGCCGTACGGCAGGAACCGGGTGTCGAAGACGAACTGCTGGTGCAGGAACTTCGCCGCACGCCTGAAGCCCCGCACGACCAGGGGCGCGAACCGCTCGTACTCGTCGAGCCGGAGCTCCAGCATGTCCTTGCGCTTGCAGCCGATGCGCGGAAGGCGTTCTTCCGCCACTCCGCGTGCCAGTGCGTCCTCGCGCCGGGCGGCGGTGGCGAGCAGGGTCACCGACTGGAGGAAGTCCGTGTTCGAAACGTCCCTGAGGATGCGGTACTCCGGCGCCTGCCAGGACGTCCTGACCTCCTTCTCCCAGTGGCGCCTGAGGTCGAACTCGTCCGCGGCGAAGGTGGCGGTGAGCAGTTCGAAGACGGTGAGGGAGACTCCGCCGGTGTTGACGTTCTCGAAGACCTGGCAGACGGCCTGCCGGGCGGTGTTCCTGCCGAGGGAGATCACGGGGACCTGGTAGTGGGCGAACGGCTTGACGAACGCCTTCTCGAACGCCCTCCAGAGGAGCCGCTTCTCCTTGTCGAGGTCCCAGTGCTCCTCGAAGCCCGACTCCCAGTCGTCGGGGTCGAGGACGCAGCCCAACGGGAAGAAGTGGGCCTCGTACTCCTTCTCCCTGGTCGAGTAGTCCTCGGTCACCTCGCCCCGGAAGTTCCTCACGATCTTGTCCTGCGGCAGGAAGCGAATGGCGTCCTCGCGGTCGGTCCGCCCCTCCAGGACCGCGCGCATGTCGACGTAGAACCAGCCCGTCACCCGGTGCTTGCGCAGGTCCTGGGTCACCACGGGCTCGTTCAGCATGATCGACTGGAAGAGCGAGGTGAGGCGCTGCTGGCCGTCGAGGACGAGGGTCTCCGGCTCGGTGCCCGGCGGCGGGGTCGCCCCTTCGATCGGACGGTGCTTGAACCGGACGTCCCCGCCGGACTGCAGCGTCATCACCGTGCCGACCGGGAAGCCCTGCGAGACGGAAGCGAGCAGTGCCGTGATGTTCGGGTGGGGCCACACCCAGCCCCGCTGGAACTCGGGGAGCTGCGCCCTGCCGTCCTCGACCTGCCGGAGCAGATCGTGGAGCGGGCGCTTGTCGATGCTGAAAGCTTCGTCCGTCAACGCGGCCATCCCTCACTCGGCGTCAGACGTGCCGGAGCAGCCCCCCGGCCGGTCACCGGCCCGACGCTACCCGGCGGTTCCGAGGCCCGTCCGGCGGTTCCGGGAGACGGGACCCCGTCCACCGGGCGATGCGCCTGCCGGACGGGGTCCCGTGGTGGCCCGCTGTCGCCGGTCCGGTCAGGAAGCCGGGCCCGCCACCACCGCGACGGGCTTCGGCAGGGGGGTGCCCGAGCCGTCGCGACGGGGGTCCGTCTCGGGGAGGTCCACCGGGGTGCCGGTCTTCTGGGCGGCGCGGGCCGGGGTGGCGCCCGCCCAGCCGAAGGTCAGGACGTCCTCGCCCTTCAGGAAGCGCTGGCAGCGGACGCCGCCGGTCGCGCGGCCCTTGCGCGGGTACTGGTCGAAGGGGGTCAGCTTCGCCGACGTGCCCGCCGAGGAGTCCAGGGTGCCCGTGGAGCCCGCGACGGTGAAGACCACGGCGTCGGCCGCCGGGTCGACGGCCGTGAACGAGATCACCTCGGCGCCCGCGGTGAGCTTGATGCCCGCCATGCCGCCCGCCGGGCGCCCCTGGGGCCGCACCTGGGAGGCCTGGTAGCGCAGCAGCTGGGCGTCGGAGGTGATGAAGACCAGGTCCTCCTCGCCCGTCCGCAGCTCCGTCGCGCCGACGATCCGGTCACCGTCCCTGAGGGTGATGACCTCCAGCTCGTCCTTGTTCGCCGGGTAGTCCGGCACCACGCGCTTCACCACGCCCTGGAGCGTGCCGAGGGCGAGGCCCGGTGAGGACTCCTCGAGCGTGGTCAGGCAGACCACCGTCTCGTCCGCCTCCAGGGAGAGGAACTCCGACAGCGGTGCGCCGCCCGCCAGGTTCGGGGCGCTCGCGGTGTCCGGGAGCTGCGGCAGGTCGATCACCGGGAGGCGCAGCAGCCGGCCGGCCGAGGTCACCACGCCGACGTCACCGCGCTGGGTGGCCGCGACCGCCGAGACGATCACGTCGTGCCTGGACCGCTTGCCGTCCTCCGCGGGCGGCACGTGCTCGGTCGCCGTCCGGGCCAGCAGGCCCGTCGAGGAGAGGAGCACCCGGCACGGGTCGTCCGCGACCTCCAGGGACACGGCGGCGACGGGCGCGCCCGCCGACTCCAGGAGGACCGTCCGCCGGTCCGTGGCGAACTTCTTGGCGACGGCCGCCAGCTCCGCCGAGACCAGCTTGCGCAGCTCCGCGTCGGAGTCGAGGATCCCGGTCAGCTCGTCGATCTCGCCGTTGAGGCGGTCGCGCTCGGTCTCCAGCTCGATCCGGTCGAACTTGGTGAGGCGGCGCAGCGGCGTGTCCAGGATGTACTGCGTCTGGATCTCGCTCAGCGAGAAGCGCTCCATCAGGCGCTCCTTGGCCCGCGCGGAGTTCTCGCTCTCCCGGATGAGCCGGATGACCTCGTCGATGTCGAGCAGCGCGACGAGGAGGCCCTCGACCAGGTGGAGCCGGTCGCGCTTCTTGGTGCGGCGGAACTCGGAGCGGCGCCGGACCACCTCGAAGCGGTGGTCGAGGTAGACCTCCAGGAGCTCCTTGAGGCCGAGGGTGAGCGGCTGTCCGTCGACCAGCGCCACGTTGTTGATGCCGAAGGACTCCTCCATCGGCGTCAGCTTGTAGAGCTGCTCCAGGACCGCCTCGGGCACGAAGCCGTTCTTGATCTCGATGACCAGCCGCAGGCCGTGGCTGCGGTCGGTGAGGTCCTTGACGTCCGCGATGCCCTGGAGCTTCTTGGAGCCGACCAGGTCCTTGATCTTGGAGACGACCTTCTCGGGGCCCACCGTGAAGGGCAGCTCGGTCACGACGATGCCCTTGCGGCGCGCTGTCACGGTCTCCACGGTCGCGGTGGCGCGGATCTTGAAGGAGCCGCGGCCCGACTCGTACGCGTCCTTGATGCCGGAGAGGCCGACGATCCGGCCGCCGGTCGGCAGGTCGGGGCCGGGCACGAAGCGCATCAGCGTCTCGAGGTCGGCGTTCGGGTGGCGGATCAGGTGGCGGGCGGCCGCGACGACCTCGCCGAGGTTGTGCGGGGGCATGTTCGTCGCCATGCCGACCGCGATCCCGGACGCGCCGTTGACCAGCAGGTTCGGGTAGGCGGCGGGCAGCGCCACCGGCTCCCGCTCCTGGCCGTCGTAGTTGGGCGCGAAGTCGACCGTGTCCTCGTCGATGGACTCGGTCATGAGCAGCGCGGCCGGGGCCATCCGCGACTCGGTGTACCGCATGGCGGCCGGCGGGTCGTCGTTGCCCAGGGAGCCGAAGTTCCCGTGGCCGTCGACGAGGGGGAGGCGCATGGAGAAGGGCTGCGCCATGCGGACCATCGCGTCGTAGATCGACGCGTCGCCGTGCGGGTGGAGCTTGCCCATCACCTCGCCGACGACGCGGGCGCACTTGACGTAGCCGCGGTCGGGGCGGAGCCCCATCTCGCCCATCTGGTGGACGATGCGGCGCTGGACGGGCTTCATGCCGTCGCGGGCGTCGGGGAGGGCACGCGAGTAGATCACCGAGTACGCGTACTCGAGGAAGGAGCCCTGCATCTCGTCGACGACGTCGATGTCGAGGATTCGCTCCTCGAATGCGTCGTCCGGCGGCGGTGTCTTCGTGCTGCGGCGGGCCATCGCGGCTGCGGCTCCTTCACCAACAAGGTTGATCTGACGCGGACCATTGTGGACCGTGCCACCGACAACGCCGACCGCGACCCGGAAGAGGGACATCACGAAGGACCGGGAACTTCGCCAGGTGTCGGCGCGCTTGCATACAGTGGCAGGACTTTTTCACATCGCGATCGAAGGGACGTACATGCCCATGGGTCACACGGCCACGGCCGAGGCCGGCTCCGGCGGCCTGACAGCGACCGAGCACCGGTTGGCGAACGGCCTGCGCGTGGTGCTCTCCGAGGACCACCTGACCCCGGTCGCCGCGGTCTGCCTCTGGTACGACGTCGGCTCGCGCCACGAGGTCAAGGGCCGCACGGGCCTCGCGCACCTCTTCGAGCACCTGATGTTCCAGGGTTCGAAGCAGGTGCACGGGAACGGCCACTTCGAGCTGGTGCAGGGCGCCGGCGGCTCGCTCAACGGCACGACGAGCTTCGAGCGCACCAACTATTTCGAGACCATGCCCACGCACCAGCTGGAGCTCGCGCTCTGGCTGGAGGCCGACCGCATGGGCTCGCTGCTCGCCGCCCTGGACGACGAGTCCATGGAGAACCAGCGGGACGTCGTCAAGAACGAGCGCCGCCAGCGCTACGACAACGTGCCGTACGGCACGGCCTTCGAGAGGCTGACCGCCCTCGCCTATCCGGAGGGCCACCCGTACCACCACACGCCGATCGGCTCCATGGCCGACCTGGACGCGGCCACCCTGGAGGACGCGCGGAACTTCTTCCGCACGTACTACGCCCCGAACAACGCGGTGCTGTCCGTCGTCGGTGACATCGACCCGGCGCAGACGCTCGCGTGGGTCGAGAAGTACTTCGGCTCCATCCCCGCCCACGACGGCAAGCCCGAGCCGCGCTCCGGCGACCTGCCCGAGGTCATCGGCGAGCAGCTGCGCGAGGTCGTCGAGGAGGAGGTCCCGGCGCGCGCGCTGATGGCCGCCTACCGGCTGCCGCACGACGGCACGCGCGAGTGCGACGCCGCCGACCTGGCCCTGACGGTCCTGGGCGGCGGGGAGTCCTCCCGGCTGCACAACCGCCTGGTCCGCCGTGACCGTACGGCCGTCGCCGCGGGCTTCGGCCTGCTGCGGCTCGCCGGGGCGCCCTCGCTGGGCTGGCTGGACGTCAAGACCTCCGGGGGCGTCGAGGTCCCGCGGATCGAGGCGGCCGTCGACGAGGAGCTGGCCCGGTTCGCCGAGGAGGGCCCCACGCCCGAGGAGATGGAGCGCGCGCAGGCCCAGCTGGAGCGCGAGTGGCTGGACCGGCTCGGCACCGTCGCCGGCCGCGCCGACGAACTGTGCCGGTTCGCCGTGCTGTTCGGCGACCCGCAGCTCGCCCTGACCGCCGTCGACCGCGTCCTGGAGATCACCGCCGACGAGGTCAAGGCGGTCGCCGCGGCGAAGCTGCGCCCCGACAACCGCGCGGTGCTCGTCTACGAGCCCCTGGCGACCGAGCAGGGCGACGACGCCGACGGCGACGACGAAGAGGGAGTGGACCAGTGACCGACGCCGCCGTGTCTTTGACCAGCATGGACTTCCACCCGCAGCCGCAGCCGGGCGCCGCCAGGCCGTGGGCCTTCCCGGCCCCGGACCGCGGGAAGCTGGACAACGGCCTGACCGTGCTCACCAGCCACCGTCCCGGCCAGCAGGTCGTCGCCGTGGAGGTCTTCCTGCCGGCCCCGCTGGACGCCGAGCCCGCCGGTCTCGACGGTGTCGCCACCGTCATGGCCCGCGCGCTCTCCGAGGGCACCGACCAGCACAGCGCCGAGGAGTTCGCGGCCGAGCTGGAGCGCTGCGGCGCCACGCTCGACGCGCACGCCGACCACCCGGGCGTACGGGTCTCCCTGGAGGTCCCGGTCTCCCGGCTGCCCAAGGCGCTCGGCCTGCTCTCCGAGGCCCTGATCGCCCCGGCGTTCCTGGACACCGAGATCGAGCGCCTGGTGCGCAACCGTCTCGACGAGATCCCGCACGAGACGGCCAACCCGGCGCGCCGCGCGGCCAAGCAGCTCTCCAAGGAGCTGTTCCCGGCGGAGTCCCGGATCTCCCGGCCGCGCCAGGGCACCGAGGAGACGGTCGCCGCGATCGACGCCGCCGCCGTCCGCGCCTTCTTCGAGGCGCACGTCCGGCCGGGCACGGCCACCGCGGTGGTCGTCGGCGACCTGACCGGCGTCGACCTCGACAAGGTCCTCGCCGAGACGCTGGGCGCCTGGACCGGCGAGCCGGCCGAGCCGCTCCCGATGCCGCCGATCACCGCCGACGACACCGGGCGGGTCGTCGTCGTGGACCGTCCCGGCGCCGTCCAGACGCAGCTGCTGATCGGCCGGATCGGACCCGACCGGCACGATCGCGTCTGGCCGGCCCAGGTCCTCGGCACGTACTGCCTCGGCGGCACCCTGACCTCCCGTCTGGACCGGGTCCTGCGCGAGGAGAAGGGCTACACGTACGGCGTGCGGGCCTTCGGCCAGGTGCTCCGCTCGGACGCCGAGGGGAACGGCGCCTCGATGCTCGCCATCAGCGGATCCGTCGACACCCCCAACACCGGTCCGGCCCTCGAGGACCTGTGGAAGGTGCTGCGCACGCTCGCCGCCGAGGGCCTCACCGACGCGGAGCGCGAGACGGCCGTGCAGAACCTCGTCGGGGTGGCGCCCCTCAAGTACGAGACGGCCGCCTCGGTCGCCGGGACGCTCGCCGACCAGGTCGAGCAGCACCTCCCGGACGACTTCCAGGCCCAGTTGTACGCGCGCCTGGCCGAGACCGGCACCGTCGAGGCGACGGCCGCCGTGGTCAACGCCTTCCCGGTGGACCGGCTCGTCACCGTGCTCGTCGGCGACGCGGCGCAGATCGCGGAGCCGGTGCGCGCGCTCGGCATCGGTGAAGTGACCGTCGTGACGGGCTGATTCCGGCCCCGGGACGACAACGGGTGGGCCCCGACGGCATGGTTCGTCGGGGTCCTCCGCTTTGTCCGGATTGCGGTTGAGGGTGATCGTTTGCCCTGTGGCATGTCTTACAAAACCCGTGTCCGGTTGGTGATTGAAAGACGATCCGCATAGCGTCGGGGCGGCTGTCCGTCAGTTGCACGTGCCGCACCCGCGGCATCGGACAGCCATCGCCGAGTCCCCGTCAGGCGCGAGCCTGGGGAGCCGGGGACCCGCACGCAGTCCCTGGGGTGAATCGGGCGCCTTCGTCTCGTACGGAGGGGCCCGTAGGAGACCTTCCTGCTCCGAACCCGTCAGCTAACCCGGTAGGCGAGAGGGAAGGAAAGGACCAACCCCTACATGGCGTTCACCCGTGCCACCGGGAAGCATCGTGCTCCGAGCCGGATGGCGCGCCGCAGCGTGGGCATCGCCGGCGCCGCGACGCTCGCCACCACCGGCGTCATCGGAACCCTCGCCTCCCCGGCGCTCGCCGCCGACACGGACAACCGCTCCCTCGAGGACACCGGTCTCACCCAGGTGATCACCGAGGAGTCGCTCGTCGACCGGATCAACGCCCAGGCGGCCGCCCAGGAGCAGGAGGCCGTCGAGGCCATCGCCAAGGCGAAGGCCGAGGCCGAGGCGAAGCGCAAGGCCGAGGCCCGCGCCAAGGAGGTCCGCCTGGAGCGCGAGCGCGCCGCCCGCGCGGCCGAGCGCCGCCGTCTGGCCTCCTTCCAGCTCCCCGTCGCCGGCTCGTACGTCTCCACCGGCTACAAGACCGGTGGCTCGCTCTGGTCCTCCGGCAGCCACTCCGGCATCGACTTCCACGCCGCCTACGGCAGCCGGGTCGTCTCCGTCGGCTCCGGCACCGTCGTCGAGGCCGGCTGGGGCGGCGCGTACGGCAACAACATCGTCATCCGGATGAACGACGGCACGTACACCCAGTACGGGCACCTCTCCTCCATCGGGGTCTACGTCGGCCAGACCGTCGAGCCGGGCCAGCAGATAGCCATCTCGGGCTCGACCGGCAACTCCACCGGCCCGCACCTCCACTTCGAGGCGCGCACGAGCCCCGAGTACGGCTCGGACATCGACCCGATCGCCTACCTCCGCGCCCGCGGCGTCAACGTCTGACCCGGCCCCGCCGCGCACCGCGTCGCAAAAGCCCCGGCTCGTACTGAGCCGGGGCTTTTCGTCGGCCGGAAAGCGGTCGTGGATTCCGTCGGGGCATCGGAAATTCCGGCGTGCTGCAATAGAGTCGAAGACCGGTGCAGAACAGGCGCCGCTCGAATTGTCTCGCGCGCACCAAGGCGGAGGTCGGACATGCGCATTCCCGCGCACTCGGTATGCACGGCGATCCGGGACGACATCGTCTCCGGCGTGTTCGAGCGGGGGGCTCGACTGGCCGAGGAGCAGCTCGCCCGCCGGTACGGGGTCTCCCGGGTCCCGATCCGCGAGGCGCTGCGCACCCTGGAGTCCGAGGGCTTCGTCGTCACCCGCCGTCACGCGGGGGCCCAGGTCGCCGAGCCGACCGAGCAGGAGGCCGCCGATCTCCTCGACATGCGGGCGCTGCTGGAACCGCTGGGCGCCGCCCGGGCCGCGCAGCGGCGCACCGAGGCGCACCTCAGGGTGCTGCGCGGCCTGGTCAGGCTGGGTCAGGAGCGGGCCAGGCGAGGCCGGGCCGAGGACCTGCGCTCGCTCGGCGGCTGGTTCCACGAGACCCTCGCGCAGGCCTCCGGGAGCCCGGCCCTCACGGCGCTGCTCACCCAGCTGCGGCACAAGATCGCCTGGACGCACGTCGTGGAGCAGCCCGCCCAGCCGGTCGAGGCCTGGGCCGAGCACGGCGCGATCGTGGACGCCGTGGCGCGAGGCGACGCCGAACGGGCGCGGGCGCTGACCGCGCTGCACGCGGAGCGTTCGCTGGCGCTGCACCGGCCGAAGAATCCGGAGCGGGGCCGTGTGAGGGTTTCGCAACACGCGGTCAACACGACGGGCGCCCGGAATTAACACGCCCGTCGTATACAAAGAACAGGCATTCGGGCCGGATTTTCGTGCTGCCCGGAAAGGGGCGGAGAAAAGCGAATGACCGCGTCCCCGGGAATTCCGGGGCGCGGCCATTCGTCGTGCGGGGACCGGGGTCAGACGGTCTCGGGCAGCTCGTCCAGGCCCTCGGCGACCAGCTTCGCCAGGCGGTCGAGCGCGGCCTCGGCGCCGTCGGCCTCCGAGGCGAGGACGATCTCCTCGCCGCCCTGCGCGCCCAGACCGAGCACCGCGAGCATGGAGGCGGCGTTCACGGGGTTGCCGTCGGACTTGGCGATCGTCACCGGCACGCCGGAAGCCGTGGCGGCACGGACGAAGATGGACGCGGGGCGGGCGTGCAGGCCCTCGGCCCAGCCGACGTTGACGCGGCGCTCAGCCATGGTGTTGCCCTTCAAGTCTCAAGCGGGTTGTCTAGACCAGTCTCTCACGGGTTGCGCGGTGCTCACGCCGACCTCCGGCCCGGACCGGACCGCCCTTCGGCCTCCCTACCTTGCAACACCCTGCATCGCGCACGGCCGCGCCGCGACCGGTGCCGCGGTCGTGTCGCGGCCGTAGGCTGGCCCCATGCAGAGCGCGTCGGAGCAGTCGGAAGCGGCGGAACCAGCGGCATCCCCGGCCCCGCCGGAGCACGCCTACCCCGACCGCTGGGAGGCGGACGTGGTGCTCCGCGACGGCGGCACCGCGCGCATCAGACCCATCACGGCCGACGACGCCGACCGGCTCGTCAGCTTCTACGAGCAGGTCTCGGACGAGTCGAAGTACTACCGCTTCTTCGCCCCCTACCCGCGCCTGTCCGCCAAGGACGTCCACCGCTTCACCCACCACGACTTCGTGGACCGGGTCGGGCTCGCCGCGACCGTCGGCGGCGAGTTCATCGCCACCGTGCGCTACGACCGCATCAACGAGCACGGACGGCCCGCCTCGGCCCCGGCCGACGAGGCCGAGGTCGCCTTCCTCGTCCAGGACGCGCACCAGGGGAGGGGCGTCGCCTCCGCGCTGCTCGAACACATCGCGGCGGTCGCGCGCGAGCGGGGCGTCCGGCGCTTCGCCGCCGAGGTGCTCCCCGCCAACACCAAGATGATCAAGGTCTTCACCGACGCGGGCTACACCCAGAAGCGCAGCTTCGAGGACGGCTCCGTCCGCCTCCACCTCGACCTGGAACCGACCGACCGCTCCCTCGCCGTCCAGCGCGCGCGGGAGCAGCGCGCCGAGGCGCGCTCCGTGCAGCGCCTCCTCACCCCCCGGTCCGTCGCCGTCGTCGGCGCCGGACGCGCGCCGGGCGGCGTCGGCCGGACCGTGCTCCGCAACCTCCTCGGCGCCGGCTTCACGGGACGGGTGTACGCGGTGAACGCCGCGCTCACCGGAGGGACCGGGCTCGACGGCGTCCCCGCCCACCCCTCCGTCGGCGCCATCGGCGAACCGGTGGACCTGGCCGTCGTCGCCGTCCCCGCCGAGCGGGTCCCCGAGGCCGTCGCGGACTGCGGCCGACACGGGGTGCGCGGCCTCGTCGTGCTCTCCGCCGGATACGCCGAGAGCGGGGCCGCCGGCCGCGAGCGCCAGCGCGCGCTCGTGCGGCAGGCCCGCTCGTACGGCATGCGGATCATCGGACCCAACGCCTTCGGGATCATCAACACCGCCGACGGGGTCCGGCTCAATGCCTCCCTCGCCCCGCAGATGCCGGGAGCCGGGCGGATCGGGCTCTTCACCCAGTCCGGCGCCATCGGGATCGCGCTCCTCGCCGGACTGCACCGGCGCGGCGCCGGACTCTCCTCCTTCATCTCGGCCGGCAACCGCGCCGACGTCTCCGGCAACGACTTCCTCCAGCACTGGTACGACGACCCCGGCACCGACGTCGTCCTCCTCTACCTGGAGTCGATCGGCAACCCGCGGAAGTTCACCCGGCTCGCCCGCCGCACCGCCGCCGTCAAGCCCGTCGTCGTCGTCAAGGGCGCCCGCCACAGCGGCAGCGCCCCGCCCGGCCACCGGGTGCCGGTCACCCGCCTCCCGCACGCCACGGTCTCCGCCCTGCTCCGCCAGGCCGGGGTCATCCGCGTCGACACCGTCACCGAACTCGTCGACGCCGGACTGCTCCTGGCCGCCCAGCCGCTGCCCGCCGGGCCCCGGGTCGCGATCCTCGGCAACTCCGAGTCGCTCGGCCTCCTCACGTACGACGCCTGCCTGACCGAGGGGCTGCGCCCGTTGCGGCCGCTCGACCTCACGACGGCGGCGGTCCCGGCGGACTTCCGGGACGCGCTCGCGGCGGCGCTCGCCGACGAGACGTCCGACGCGGTCGTCGTCAACGCGATCCCCTGGGTCGGCGAGGACGGGGCCACCGAGTCCGGCGACGGCGAGGTGCTCGCCGCCGCCCTCCGCGAGGCCGTCGCCTCCGTCCCCGCGCCGACGAAACCGGTCGTCGTCGTCCACGTCGAGATGGGCGGCCTCGCGGAGGCCCTGGCGGTGGCGACGAGCACCCGCCCCACCGCGCCGGGACGCGGTGCCGTCACCCCGGAGAACCGTTCCGGCGGTGCTCCGGCGGGAACCCGCGCCGAGGCGCCGCCCGCGGGACCGGCGGGAGCGGGAGGACCCGGCCCCGCCGGTCCCGGGCCCGGTCCGGCGTCCTCGCCGCGCCCCGAGGCGGCCACCGGCACCGCCCCGACGCGGTCCGACGCCCCCTCGGGGAGCACCATCCCCGCCTACCCCGCCGCCGAGCGGGCCGTGCGGGCCCTGGCGGAGGCCGTGCGGTACGGGCAGTGGCGACGGCAGGCCGCCGATCCCGGGCGGGTGCCCGAGTACGAGGACATCGACGAGGCCGGGGCCGCCGCGCTCATCGAAGGCGCCCTCGGCACCGAGGGCCCGAACGGCACCGACGGCGTGGACGCCCGCGGCGTGGACGCCCGTGCCGTGGACGCCCGTGGTGTGACCCTCGCCACCGAGGAGGCCGGGGCGCTGCTCGCCCGGTACGGCGTCACCGTCCTGCCGACCCTCCCCGCGCCCGGGCCCGACGCCGCCGCCGAGGCCGCCGCCCGGCTCGGTTACCCCGTCGCGCTCAAGACGACCGCCCCCCACCTCCGCCACCGCCCCGACCTCGGGGGCGTCCGGCTCGACCTCGCCACCGAGGAGCAGCTGCGCACGGCGTACGCCGAGCTGACCGAGGTGCTCGGCAAGCCGGAGGAGCTCCAGCCGGTCGTCCAGGCGATGGTGCCCCGGGGCGTCGACACCGTCGTCCGCGCCGCGATCGACCCCGCCGTCGGCGCCGTGCTCTCCTTCGGCCTCTCGGGCGCGGCCTCGGAGCTGCTCGGCGACACGGCCCACCGGTTGGTCCCGGCCACCGACCGGGACGCCGCCGAGCTCGTCCGCTCCCTCCGCACCGCCCCGCTGCTCTTCGGCTGGCGCGGCTCGGCCCCGGTCGACACCCCGGCCCTCGAAGAGCTGCTGCTGAGGGTCTCCCGGCTCGTCGACGACCATCCCGAGGTGGTCGCGGTCTCCCTGGAGCCGGTGGTCGTGGCGCCCCGCGGCCTCTCCGTCCTCGGCGCGACCGTCCGGCTGGCCCCGCCCGCGCCCCGCACCGACCTCGGACCGCGGAGCCTGCCGCGTTACTGAGGTCCGGGGAGCCCGCCGTGCCGCGGACGGGCCTGAGGGGGCCCCTCGGCCCCGTAGGATGGAGTCCATGGCAAAGAGCGGTACGACGACCCAGGGGCTGCGCGCGGCGATCGAGCGCAGCGGCTACTACCCGGCCCTCGTGGCCGAGGCGGTGGAGGCCGCCGTCGGTGGCGAGGCCGTCGCGTCGTACGTGGTCCACCAGGAGACCACCTTCGACGCGAACGAGGTCCGGCGCCACGTCACCGTCCTCGTCCTGACGCCGCACCGCTTCATCGTCAGCCACACCGACGAGCAGTCCGCCGACACCAGCTCCCCGACGCCGTACGCCACCACCTCCACCGAGTCCGTGAAGCTCGACCGGATCTCGTCGGTCGTCGTCAGCCGCGTCGTCGCCAACCCCGAGTCGTACACTCCGGGCACGCTGCCCCGCGAGGTGGTCCTCACCATCGGCTGGGGCGCCGTCTCCCGCATCGACCTGGAGCCCGCCGCCTGCGGCGACCCCAACTGCGACGCCGACCACGGCTACACCGGCAACGCCACCGCCGACGACCTCAGCCTGCGCGTGAGCGACGCCGGCGACGGCCCGGACACCGTCCGGCAGACCCTCGCGTTCGCCCAGGCCCTCTCCGAAGCCATCGCGGCGACCGCCGCGCCCACCCGCTGATGGTGCAGCCCACCGCCGTGACCCACGGCTGGCCCGACGACCCGGTCCCGCTCGCCCCGGAGACCGCGCCGGTGCCCGAGTACGCCTCCGGCTCGCTGGGCGACCTGCTGCCGACGCTCGTGGCCGGCCAGGGCGTGCCCGGTTTCGAGGCGCGGATCGCGGAGCTGTCCCCGGCCGACCGGAACTGCGTCTTCCTGATCGACGGGCTCGGCTGGGAGCAGATCAAGGCGCACCCGGACGAGGCCCCCTACCTGACCTCGCTCCTCGGCTCCTCGCGGGGCGGCACGGGCCGCCCGGTCACCGCCGGCTTCCCCGCCACCACCGCGACCTCCCTCGCCTCCGTCGGCACCGGCCGCCACCCCGGGACGCACGGACTGCCTGGTTACACCGTGCGCAACCCGGAGACCGGCCAGCTGATGAACCAGCTGCGCTGGAAGCCGTGGACCGCGCCGCAGGTCTGGCAGCCGTACCCCACCGTCTTCCAGATCGCCCACGAGGCAGGGATCCACACCGCCCAGGTGTCGTCCCCGATCTTCGAGCAGACCCCGCTGACCAAGGTCGCGCTCAGTGGCGGAACGTTTCACGGGCGGCTCTCCGGCGAGGAGCGCATGGACTTCGCCGCCGAGCAGCTCGCCGCCGGCGACCGCTCGCTGGTCTACACGTACTACAGCGAACTCGACGGCGCCGGGCACCGCTTCGGCATCGACTCCGACGCCTGGCGCGGTCAGCTGATGTGCGTCGACCGGCTCGTGCAGCGGCTCGCCGAGCAGCTGCCGCCCCGTTCGGCCCTGTACGTCACGGCCGACCACGGCATGGTCGACATCCCCTTCGACGAGCAGCACCGCATCGACTTCGACGAGGACTGGGAGCTGAGCGCGGGCGTCGCCCTCCTCGGCGGCGAGGGACGGGCCCGCCACGTCTACGCCGTGCCCGGCGCCGAGGCGGACGTCCTCACCTGCTGGCGCGAGGTCGTCGGCGAGCAGTTCTGGGTGGCGAGCCGGGACGAGGCCGTCTCCCTCGGCTGGTTCGGCGACGAGGTCGACGAGCGGGTGTACGGCCGGATCGGCGACGTCGTCGTCGCGGCCCACGACGACGTGGCGATCACCGCCTCCGTCAACGAGCCCAACGAGTCCGCGATGGCGGGCATGCACGGGTCCATGACCCCCGCGGAGCAGCTCGTCCCGCTGCTCGAAGTCCGCTCCTGACCCCCGCCTCCGCCCCCACGACCCGAAAGGTCCCCGTTCCGTCATGCCCGAGCTGGTCTTCTTCTCCGGAACCATGGACTGCGGGAAGAGCACCCTGGCGCTCCAGATCGCCCACAACCGCGACGCGCGGGGGCTTCAGGGCGTGATCTTCACCCGCGACGACCGGGCGGGCGAGGGCAAGCTGTCCTCCCGCCTCGGCCTGGTGACGGAGGCGGTCGAGGCGCCGCGGGACATGGACCTGTACGCGTACCTGGTCGGCCAGCTCTCCCAGGGCGGCAAGGCCGACTACGTGATCGTGGACGAGGCCCAGTTCCTCGCCCCGGAGCAGATCGACCAGCTCGCCCGCATCGTCGACGACCTCGACCTGGACGTCTTCGCCTTCGGGATCACGACGGACTTCCGCACGAAGCTGTTCCCGGGTTCGCAGCGGCTGATCGAGCTGGCGGACCGGATCGAGCAGCTCCAGGTCGAGGCGCTGTGCTGGTGCGGTGCCCGCGCCACGCACAACGCCCGCACGGTGGGCGGCGAGATGGTCATCGAGGGCGAGCAGGTCGTCGTCGGGGACGTGAACCGTCCGGCCGAGGAGATCGGTTACGAGGTCCTCTGCCGCCGCCACCACCGCCGCCGGGCCACCGCGGCCTCCGCCCGCGCGGGCGCACTCTCCCCCGACGTGCTGCCGGTCACCTCGGACTGACCGCGCGGGCCCGCCGTCCTCCCGGCCGCGTCGCGCGCGGCCCCGGACCGCGAGGTCTCAGCCGCGCCCGCCGAAGCGCAGCCTCCACGGGGTGAGGGCGGATTCGAGCTGCACTCCCAGGTCCATCTTCGACGCGCCCCGCCCGCGCTCCTCGAAGCGGATCGGCACTTCGAGGAGGGTGAACCCCCGTCCGACGGCCCGGTGGTTCATCTCGACCTGGAAGGAGTACCCGTTGCTGCGCACGGAGTCCAGGTCGATCGCGCGCAGTGTCCCGGCCCGCCAGGCCTTGAAGCCGGCGGTGGCGTCCTTCAGACCCATCCGCAGGATCGCCTCGACGTAGGCGTTGGCCCAGGCCGACAGCATCCTGCGGGACCGGGGCCACTCGGAGGCGGTCGAGCCGCCGGCCACGTAGCGCGAGCCGATCACGGCGGCGACGTCCTCCGTCAGGAGCGCGTCGAGCATGACCGGGATCGCCGAGGCCGGGTGCGAGAGGTCGGCGTCCATCTGGACCACGACGTCGGCACCCTCGTCCAGCGCTCGGTTCATCCCGGCGAGGTAGGCGCGGCCGAGGCCGTCCTTGGTGCGGCGGTGCAGCACGCCGATGGTGTCCGGCGCCCCGGCGACGAGCTTGTCCGCGACCTCGCCGGTGCCGTCGGGCGAGCCGTCGTCGACCACGAGCAGGTGCAGGTTCGGCACCGGCAGGTCCGCGAGCAGACCGGCCAGCACGGGCAGGTTGTCCCGCTCGTTGTAGGTCGGCACGACGACCACGGTCTTCGGGGGCACGACGGTCATCGGCGGCTCCTCGGTCGGAAACGGTTCAGGGACTGGTGGCCCGGACGCGGGGCGCGGCGGGGCCCGTCCGGGCGAGGGGGCGGCCCGGAACGTCGCGGAAGAAGTCGAGGACCTGGCGGTTCACCTCCTCCGGCCGCTCCATGTACCCGTAGTGGCCCGCGCGGCTGATCAGGCGGTGGACGGCGCCGGGAATGGCCTCGGCCACCTCGGCGACCAGGTGCGGGGGCGTGACCAGGTCGTCGGCGAAGGCCAGGACCAGGCACGGCGTGGTGATCGCGGCGTAGGCCGCGAGGCGGCCGGGGTCCGGCGTGATGGCGAGCTGGTGCCGCAGCCCCGGGCCGGTGGACAGCGACTGCTCGAACACCGACAGCCAGTCGGACACCTCGACGTCGTCGTTGAGCGTGTGCGGGGACAGGTTCTGGATCGCCTGCAGGGCCGCGTGGTACCGCCGCGGCAGCGCGATGCCGGAGTCGAGGAGTTCGATCTCGGCCCGGGTGGCGGCCGCGCGCAGCCGGTCGTCGCGGCCGCGGGTGGCCATCAGCACGGCGGAGGAGGCCAGTTCGGGCCGGGTCAGCAGCAGTTCCTCCACCACGTGCGCGCCGAGCGACGTCCCCACCAGGCGGCAGGGCCCGGCGTGCAGGTGCTCGATGAGCGCCGCCAGGTCGGCCGCGAGGTCGCCGACCGTCAGACCCGCCTCGCCGGGGTCGCTGGGGGGCACGCCCCGGGAGTCGTACGTGATCACCCGGTAGCCTGCCGCGACGAGCGCCGGCACCTGGTGCAGGTGCCACGCCCGCCCGCGACCGCCCGCGCCCATGACCAGGACGACCGGCTCCCCGCCCGCGGGGCCGCCGACGTCGTCGTAGTGCAGCCGTGTGCCGCCGACGGTCGCGACGCCCATCAGCGTGCGGTCATGCGGTCGGCCAGGCTCTTCGGACGCATGTCGGTCCAGTGCTCCTCGACGTACGCGAGGCAGGACGCGCGGTCCGTGTCGGTCAGCGCGACCCGCCAGCCCCCGGGGACGGCGGCGAAGGCGGGCCAGAGCGAATGCTGCCCCTCGTCGTTGACCAGCACCTTGAAGGCCGCGTCGGGGTCGTCGAACGGATTGGTCATCTTCTGCTCCTTCTGGTCCTTCTGGGGGAGGGGGGTCAGGCGAGCGTCCGGCCGGAGACGAGCGTCTCGGCGTACCCGAAGACGTGGCCGCGCCCGACCGAGACCGGCCGCAGCGAGGCGAAGTCCGCGTCGAGCACGTCGAACATCTCGAGGTGCGCGTCGCCCGACCACACCTCGGAGAACTCGACCCCCGTGACGGTCGAGGTCACCAGCTCGACGGGGGGCTCCTCCCCGTCGACCCAGGACGGCTGGACCCGGCTGTGCACCAACGGCACGGTGTGCAGCGCCGGCGGTTCGGCGGCCGGCGCGGTCACGCTCACCGAGGCCTGGACGAACCGGCGGCCGCCGGTCGACGCGGTGCCGTGGTACGTGCCCGCGGCCGAGCCCAGGGGCCCCGCCCTGCCGACGCGCATCGGCCGGGTCTGGTGCAGTTCGCCGAACTGCTTCGGCATTCCCTGCACCCAGCCGCGCAGCAACGGCACGGGCTGGTCGACCCAGGCGTACGGGCACCGGGCCAGGGGACGGCCGCGGTACTCGCAGCCGAGCAGGATCAGGAACTCGCCGAACTGGCTGGTGCCCGGATCGGCCAGCTCGGTTCCGGGCTCCGAGCACCACTGCCAGTGCGCGAAGACCGCGGCGGCCCGTCCCGGATCGGCGCCGAGGTCGAGTTCGGGCGGGAGGAACGCCGCCGCCGCCACCGGGTCCACGCGGTAGTCGACCATGACGACCTCGCCGGAGAAGTGCCACGGCGGGGGGGTCAGCATGGCCGAGGTGCCGGAGGGGGAGAGCGGAAGACTGTAGCCGCGCAGGCGGCTGAGGACGGAACTGGTCATCGAGGGGTCTCCTCGTTTCTCCAGGCGGCGGCGAGCCGCGCGGCGGCCTCCGCCAGACGGTCGGGGGAGTTGAGGCTGTACGCGAGCCGCAGGTGGGTGCCGGGCGCGCTGCCGTAGCGGGAGCCCGGTGCCACCGCGACGCCCGCCCGCTCGGCCGCGGCGAGCAGCGAGGCCTCGTTGCGCCGCGGGCCGAAGTCCAGCCAGAGGAAGAAGCCGCCGGCCGGGCAGTCGACGGTCACCGATTCGCCCGTGCCGGCCCGCAGGGCCGCCACGAGCGTGTCGCGGCGCAGCCGGAGCCGCTCGCGCAGCCATGCCAGGCGCCGGTCGTAGCGGCCGTCCCCCATGAGCATGGTCACGGCCAGGGAGGTCAGATGGTTGAGCGCCCCGCCGCTGACCAGCTGACCACGACCGGTCAGCGTCCTGATCAGGTCCGGTTCGGCCTCCAGCCAGCCCAGTCGCAGCCCCGGTCCGAGCGTCTTGGCGAACGAACCGAGCCGGATCACGCCCCGCCGCCCGGCCAGCGCGGCGAGCGGGGGCGGCAGGGCGACGTGGTCCAGGCCCAGTTCCGCGTACGCGTCGTCCTCCACGATCGGCACGCCGTGCCGGGCGGCGACGGCGAGCAGTTCCCGGCGGCGCGCCTCGCCCGCGACCGTGCCGGTCGGGTTGTGGAACGTCGGCGTCAGGTAGACGAACGCCACGTCGTCGCCCCGGGACAGGGACCGGTCCAGGGCCTCGGGCCGTACGCCCTCACCGTCCGCGTCCACCTCGCGCAGGCGCAGACCGTGGTCGGTCATGATCTTCCGGCCCAGGTCGTAGCAGGTGCGCTCCACCACGACGGACCGGCCGGGGCGGCCGAGGACGGTGCACAGCAGGGCCAGCGCCTGCGAGGTGCCGGCGGTGACCATGACCTCCTCGGCCGTGCAGCCGTGCCGGGCGGCCAGCAGGGAGCGCAGCGGCTCGGCGCCGGCGTTGGCGCCGTACCCGAGCGCGGCGGGGCCGAACTCGGCGAGGGCCTCCGTGTAGAGCGGACGCACCTCGTCGACCGGCAGCAGGTCCGGTTCGAGGTAGCCGGGCTCCAGGTCGATGACGCCGGGCGGGGAGACGGCCTGCACCACCCCGGCGCGCCACCATCGGGCGTGCGGGAGCGGCAGGACCGCCGTCTGCGGTCGGGACATCAGATCGGACCGGCGAGATCCGTCGGACCGGCGGGTTCCGTCGGACCGGCGAAGGCGAGGGTCTCGAATCGGGTCGGGTTCTCCGCGGAGACTTTCGGCAGAATTCTGTTCACAAGCACCCCTTGTACGAGTGGCGGGCGAAGCGTGCTTGGAGCCGCGGCGGATGCCGGGACTCACCGGCGCTCGGGCGCCGGGATAGGAATCGAGTGACCTCCGTCAGCAGAAGGCGAACCGGGTGAGCAACTGCTCGGCGTCGTCGATGCGGTCACCGGAGGCCAGTCCGGCTTTCTTGACGAACCGTTTGAGATAACCGGCACCCTCGGTGCCGCCGGACCCCGTCATCTCCGGCAGATAACGGCGGCCGAATCCGTAGTGCCGACCGCGCCAGACGTGCAGCGGCGCCTCGCCCGCTTCGAACGCCTCGCGGACGTCGGCGTCGGGGGCGCCGGCCGCGGCGTCCCGCAGGGACGCGAACCCGCGCAGCAGCGGGCCGGCGACCGGGGCCAGGTGCGCGAACCGCCCGTAGATCTCGGTCTTCCGCTCGTCGTAGCCGTACACCACCAGCTCCATCAGGTGGTAGTTGAGGGACTGGACCGCGCTGGCGTTCCCGGTCGCCTCCCGGAAGCCCATGAAGAGCTCCGGGGTCAGCGTCCGCAGCGCGTGGAAGACGACGTTCAGGAGCTCGGCCGCCGAGGCGAACTGGCCCATGCGCAGGGCGTACACGGCGCGGTCGCGGCCGATCGCCTCGGTGGCGCGGCGCGCGGTCCAGCGGACGAGGAAGAAGAGGACCTCGCAGGCCTGCACGGAGCGCATGAACATGTGCTCGTCGTGCTTGTCCGACCGGCGGAACCCCGAACAGCGGTTGACCACGAGCAGATCGCGGACCAGTACGTCGTCGTGGTCGGCGAGCCGGACCAGCTCGGCGCTCGCCATGGTGCGGTCCGGGCCGAGCGGGGACCCGCCCAGGCGGTCCAGGACGGCCTCCAGGCGGCGCACGCGTTCCGCGCCCTCCTCGACGGTCGTCTCGTGCAGCCCGGCCTCGCGTTCCTCCAGCGCGATCAGGTCGGTCACGAGCGCGTGCAGGAGCAGCAGGCCCGCCTCGTACGGGTCCTCCCGCCGGGCGAAGTACCAGCCGGCCACGTGCAGCCCGGTGTACCGGTAGTACTCGGGTATGTCGAGGCGCCGGCTGAACGACCGGGTCAGGAGCCGCAGGATCTCGTTCTCGTCGGTCTCCGGTCCGGCCACGGCCGCGTCGTGGCGGTCGGACAGCCGGAGGAGCTCCTCCTCGGGCAGCTCGACGAGGGCCGTGCCGTGCAGCAGATCGGCCAACTCGGCACAGGACGCGGGCAGTTCCCGCGAGCGGACCGGGGCGAGGGACCGTGCGGCGCTCACCGCCCGGTCCCGCTTCCGGTGTGCCGCCGGGCGGTGATCAGATGCTTGTCGCCGCCGGAGCGCCGTACGGTGCCGTCGGCGAAGCCGGCACGGCGCAGCAGCTCCAGGTACTCGGCCGCCGTGCGGTGCCGGCCCTCGGTCTCGACGTGCATGGAGAGGTTCATGACGGCCGTGGCGAGCGGGCCGCCGCGGTCGTCGTCGAAGAGCCGCTCCATGATCAGGACGCGACCGCCGGGGAGGCACGCCTCGTGGGCCTTGCGCAGCAGCGCCGCGCAGGTCTCGTCGTCCCAGTCGGACAGGATGTAGCCGAAGGCGAAGCAGTCGCCGGCCGGCAGCGGGTCGCGGAAGAAGTCGCCGGCCGTGAAGTCCAGCCGGTCGCCGAGCCCGTGCTCGACGGCCCGCGCGGTGAGGTGGGGACCCACCTGGGGAAGGTCGAACACGGTCGCGCGCAGCTCCGGCCAGGCCTGCAGGGCGGCCACCGAGAAGGGCCCGCTCGCCCCGCCCACGTCGACCAGCCGCCGGGAGTCGCCCAGGTCGGCCAGGGCGGCGAGCTCGTGCGAGACGTGGTGGCTGAGGCCCCACATCGCCTTCAGGAAGCGGCCCACCGACTCGTCGTCGCGGTAGAGGGACTCGAACGGAGCCGGCTCGTCCCGGTCGGTCTCGGCCTTGCCCGCCCGGAGGTAGCCGTCGAGCCGTCCGAACTGCCCGGCGGTGTCGTCGACCAGGTGGTCGACGAACCCCATCAGATAGCGGGGGTCCTCGCGGTCGACGTACGGCCGCACACCCGCCGCGAGGGCGTAGCGCCCGCCTTCGGCGTCGAGGACGCCGAAGGAGGACAGCACCAGCAGGAGCCGCTCCAGGGTGTCCTCGTCGACGGCCAGGGCGGCCGCGATCTTCTCGGCGCTGTCGCCGCCGTGTCGTGCCAGGTGCTCGAAGACGCCGTGCCTGTCCGCGACGCGCAGGGCGTGGGTGGCGTACATTCCGTAGACGGCGCGTTCCAGATTCGCAGGAATCATTGTTTTCGCTGCCCATCGATGCGAGGGAACGGTCAGGCATTTATCGGCGCGACGCATTGTCGACGCGATCGCCGAGATCTCCGGACGCGGTGCGCCCATTACCCGGCGGTAAAGAATCCCCCGGGTCGTCGAGAAGTATTTCGGTGCGCCCGGCGGATCGGCCATCTTGTTGACCGCAGAGTGAAATCCCCAGCTCGGGGCCGCTCCCGGGGCCTCCGGCTCCGGCCCTGGTCCGCGCCCCGGGCGACGGAGGCCGGCCAGGGGAGGGCGGCGGTCGACGCCGGGCGTCGGTCTGGCGGCCGGGCGGGCCGGCCCGCATTCTTCACCGTCCCGACCGGCCCCGTTGGCGTCGCCGTCATCCGGCCCGCACGTCACCCGGTCATGACGGGTGGGGAGTCGCGCCGCGGACGTCGGGATCCGGCCACGCGGCCGGGCGGGGAAAACCGACCCGAAAGAAAAGACCACAGGTGGGGGCGGTATTCGCGAGCGTTCGAGCCGGGGCTCGAAATCGGTTTTCCGCCGGATCCGGTTGATCGGACGGCACGCCGAACGGTACCGTTCCGCAAAATCGGGAAAGGGTGTGCAGTGGCTGGCAGGTATGCTCTCTTATTGGAATCCGTGACGAAAATCTACGGTTCCGGCCGTAACGCGGTCACCGCCTTGGACGGCGTGACGATGGGCGTGCCGCGAGGGACGTTCATCGCCGTCATGGGTCCCTCCGGCTCGGGCAAGAGCACGTTCCTGCACTGCTCGGCGGGGCTCGACAGGCCCACGAACGGGGGCGTGACCCTCGGCGACACCCGGCTGGCCGGCCTGAACGAGGAGCAGCTCACCGAGATCCGCAGGGAACGGGTCGGATTCGTCTTCCAGGCCTACAACCTGCTCGACTCGCTCACCGTCGCCGACAACGTGGGCCTGCCGTTCCGGCTGGCCGGCGTCCCGGTCCCCGCCGACCGGGTGCGCGCCGAGCTGGCGAACGTCGGGCTCGCCGACATGGGAGACCGCTATCCCGGGCAGCTCTCCGGCGGTCAGCGGCAGCGCGTGGCCATCGCCCGCGCCCTCATCACGGGGCCCGACGTGATCTTCGCCGACGAGCCGACCGGCGCGCTCGACACCCGTACCGGCAAGCAGGTGCTGGAACTGCTGCGGGGGGTCGTCGACCGGACCGGTCAGACCGTGGTGATGGTGACCCACGACCCGGTGGCCGCCTCGCACGCGGACTCGGTGACCTTCCTGGCCGACGGGCGGCTGGCCGGCGAGCTCGCCGCGCCGACGCCGGAGAAGGTGGCCGAGCGGATGACCAGGCTGGGTGAGTGGTGAGCCGCGGGAACGTGGCCGGAGCGGCGGATCCGCCGACGACCAAGAAGGCGGAGAAGGCCCGGAGGGCTGAAGAGGCCAGGAGGGCCAAGGCCGCCAGGAAGGCCGAGAAGGCCAGGAAGAAGGTCCGCACGCTCTCGCGCCGGAACCTCTCGCTGGCCTGGAGCACGATCCGCGGCCGCAAGGGCGGCTTCGCGGCCGTGCTGATCGCCGTCGCCGTCGGCTCCGCCGTCATCACCGCCTGCGGTGTGCTGCTGGAGACCGGCATCAGCTCGGGGGCCCCGGCCGAGCGGTACCACGGAGCGGCCGTGGTCGTCGGCGGCTACCAGGCCATGCCCGTCGAGGGCGACACGGACCCGCGGCTCTCCGAGCGGGTCCGGCTGCCCGCCGACACGGTCGCGAAGGTCGCCGCGGTCGAGGGCGTCGAGTCCGCCGTCGGGGACGTCGGCGTCCGTACGACCGTCCTCGACGAGGACTCCGTCCTCGACGGCCCGCCCGTGTACGGACACGGCTGGTCCGCCGCGGTGCTCACGCCGTTCACGCTGCGCTCGGGCACCCCGCCGCGAGCGGCCGACGACGTCGTCCTCGACGACGGCCTCGCCCGGCGGGCCGGACTCGCCCCGGGAGACAGGGTCAGGCTGGTGACCGGGTCGGCACCGGGGACGTACCGGGTCAGCGGCGTCGCCGAGCCCGGCGCCCCGTTCGCCCGCCAGTCGGCGGTCTTCTTCACCGACGAGCAGGCGGGGCGGCTCCACGGCACGCCCGGCACGGTCGACGCGGTCGGGGTGCTGGCCGCGAAGGGGACCGACGCGGGCGACCTCGCCGACCGGATCGGGAAGGCCGTGCCCGGCGCGGTCACGTACACCGGCGACGACCGCAGCGACGTCGAGACGCTCGACGTGGGGCAGATGCGGGCGTTCGTCATCGAGGTGGCCAGTGCGTTCGGCGCCACCATGATCCTCCTCGTGATCATCGTGGTCGCCGGCACGCTGGCGCTGTCGGTGCAGCAGCGGCGCCGCGAGCTGGCCCTGCTGCGGGCCGTCGGCGCCACCCCCCGGCAGGTGCTGCGCATGATCGGCGGCGAGGCCGTGCTCGTCGGCGGGATCGGTGCCGTGCTCGGCGCCGTCCCCGGCGTCCTGCTCGCCATGCTGCTGCACGGCGTGTTCACCGCGGCCGGCGCGCTGCCGCCCGGATTCTCCCTGGTGATCACGCCGTTGCCGCTGCTGTTCGCCCTGCTGGTCTGTGTCCTCGCGGCCCGGATCGGCGGCTGGCTCGCGGCCCGCCGCGCCGCGAAGGTCAGTGCCGTCGAGGCGCTCGGCGACGTGGCGGTCGAGCCCAGGAAGCTGGGTTGGTTCCGCCTCTCGCTCGGCGTGCTGCTCGTGCCCGCGGGCCTGGCCGTGGCGGTCGTGCTGCCGGTCGTGCTGCCCGGCGAGGCGGCGATCGAGGGCGCGGCCAGCTCCGCCCTGGTCCTGGTGATCGCGATCGGGCTGCTCGGACCGAAACTGTTCGGCGGCGTCGCCGGGCTGCTCGGCCGCCGCCGGGCGGGCGAGGTCACCCGGTTCCTCGCCCTCGCCAACTCCCGGGCCAGGGCCCGCCGGGTCAGCGCCGCCACCACCCCGCTGATCATGGGCGTGACCATGGCGTCCGCACAGCTCTTCAGCGGTACCACGCTCGCCGCCACCGCCCACGACCAGGCCGTCGACGGGGTGATCGCCGACCACGTGGTGACCTCCGTCGGCGCGGGCGTCTCACCGGACCTGGCCGAGGAGCTCCGCCGCGTCCCCGGCGTCCGCACGGTCGGCCGGGTCGCCCGGACCTCGACGATCCTCACGTGGCCCGACGGCGACGGCATCCAGTACCGGGTCTCCGCGACGCAGGGCGTCGACCCCGCGGCCGTACCGGACACCATGGACCTGGGCGTGCTGCGCGGCGACCTGAGCGGTCTCACCGGACCCACGGTCGCCCTCAGCCGCCTCGTGGCCGGCACGGTCGGCGCCGACGTGGGCGACCGCGTCGAGGTGCACCTCGGCGACGGCACCGTCGAGAAGGCCCGGGTGGTCGCGGTCTACGAGAACGGGCTCGGCTTCGGCGACGTCACGCTGCCCCACGACGTGGTCGTCGCGCACACCACCGACCGCCTCGACCAGTGGCTGCTGGTGAACTCCGACCGGGAGGAGGAGCTGAACGCGGCGCTGAAGCCGTACCCGACGTTGAGGGCCGGCGACGCCGGGGCGGTCACCGCCGCACCGACCGACGGCGGGGGCGACGGCGGGATCAGCCTCGTGCTCAACGCCGTGCTGCTCGGTTACCTCGCCATCGCCGTCGTCAACACGCTGGTCATGGCGACGATCTCACGGCGCCGCGAGTTCGCCCTGCTGCGCCTCGTCGGCACCCGGACCAGCCAGGTCAGGTCGATGATGCGACAGGAGGCGGGCATCATCGTGCTCTCCGCGGTCGTCGTCGGCACGATCGCCGCGCTGCCGTCGCTGATCGGGATGAGCTATGCGATCCGGCACTCGGTGTTCCCCTCCATCCCGCCCCTGATCTACCTGGGCATCGTGGCCGTGGCCGCGGCGATCGCCTGGCCCGCCGTGATGCTGCCGGCCCGGCTCGCCCTGCGCCCCCCGGCCGTGGAGGCGATCGCCCGGCCCGAGTGACGTACGACCGCCGAAGCGGGTGGGGCACGGCTCCGGCCGTGCCCCACCCGCTTCGCGTACCCCGGCCGTGCCCCACCCGCTTCGCGCACCCCCGGACCCCGTCGGACGGGCAGTTTCCTCACCGCTCAAGAACCTGGAGCCGCCCCGCCTTCGCACGCCAAGCTCGACCGTCGAACAGATCCACGCCCCACGCGCATCTCCAGTGGAGGGTCGAGCATGTCCCACGATTTCGGCAACGCACCCGCCGTCCCGGAGAACCGGGCCGTCCACGACCTCGTCGCCGCGCACGCCCGCCGGCACCCCGACGCGCCCGCGGTCGTCGACGTCGACGGGACCCTCACGTACGGCGAGCTGGACGGGCGCGCCAACCACCTGGCCCACCTCCTCGTCGCCGCCGGGGTCACCGCCGAATCACGGGTCGGCATGCTGACGGGCCGCTCGGGCCACTCCTCGGAGACCGTCGTCGCCCTGCTCGCCGTCCTCAAGGCGGGCGGGGTCTACGTGCCGCTGCACGAGAGCCACCCCGACGAGCGGATCCGCTGGACGCTCACCGAGACCGAGGCGGTCGTGGTGATCGCCGACCGGTCGACCGTCGGGCGGGCGGCGACCGCCGGGGTCCCCGTGGTCGTCGTGGACGGCGCCGACACGGAGCGGCGCCCCGACGCCCCGCACGTGACCGTCGACCAGGAGCAGCTCGCCTACGTCATCCACACCTCGGGCTCGACCGGTCTGCCCAAGGGCGTGGCCATCACCCACCGCAACATCACGGCGCTGGCCCGGGAACCCCACATGCGCGCCGCCTTCGGCCGCGGCACGCTGTTCAACGCGCCGCTCGCCTTCGACGCCTCCACGTACGAGGTCTGGCTGCCGCTGCTCAACGGCGGCCGCGTGGTCATCGGGCCCCCGGAGCCGACCGCGCAGGGCCTGGCCGCGCTCGTCGCCGAACACCCCGTCGACGCGGTCTTCCTGACCGCGACGCTGTTCCGGCTCTTCGCCGAGGAGCAGCCCGACTGCTTCGCGGGGCTGCGCGAGGTGTGGGCGGGCGGCGAAGCCCCGTCGGCGACCGCCGTCGAGCGGGTGCGGCGCGCCTGCCCGGACACCACGCTCGTCAACGGCTACGGCCCCACCGAGTGCACGGTCTTCGCCACCACGCACCGGACGGCCCCGGGCGAGGCGTCCGGCCCGGCCGCGGTGATCGGCACGGCCCTCGACGACACCGAGGCGTACGTGCTCGACGAGCGGCTGCGGCCGGTCGCCGCGGGCGGCACCGGCGAGCTGTACCTGTCCGGCGAGGGCACGGGCCGCGGCTACTTCGGCCGCCCCGCGCTGACCGCCGAGCGCTTCGTGGCCAGCCCGTTCGCGCACGGCGACCGCCTCTACCGCACCGGGGACCGGGTGCGCCTGACCGAGGACGGGCTCATCGAGTTCCTCGGCCGGACCGACCACCAGGTCAAGATCCGGGGGTTCCGGATCGAGCTGGGCGAGATCGAGGCCGCGTTGCGCGACTGCCCCGGCGTCACCGACGTCGTCGTGGTCGTACGGGAGAGCGGCCCGACGCGCAGCATCGTCGCGTACCCGACGGGGCCCGCCCCCCTCGCCGAACGGGAGCTGCTCGACCGGCTGGCCGAACGCCTGCCGGGCTACATGGTGCCCGCGCGCGTCGTCTGGACGGACCGGCTGCCGGTCAACGCCAACGGCAAGGTGGACCGGTCCGCGCTGCCCGAGCCCCCGGCCGACGACGCCGGGACCCACCGTGCGCCGCGCACGGACGCGGAGCGCGAGCTCGCGGCGATCTGGGCCGAGACGCTCGGCGTCGAACGGGTCGGCACGGGCGACGACTTCTTCGCCCTCGGCGGCGACTCCGTACTGGCCATGAAGTGCGTCGCGCGGGCGCGGGCCCGAGGGCTCGTGCTGAGCACGGCCGACGTCTTCGCCCACCCGACGGTCGGGGCGCTGGCCGCCGCGGCGACGCGGCTCGACGAGGACCCGGCGGCACCGCACCGCCCCCCGCGTGCGGGCGGCTACCCCCTGACCCCCCTGCAGAGCGGCATGCTCTTCGACGCCCTCATGCTCGACGACCCCGCGCTGCACCTGATCCAGTTCGTCGTCCGGCTCGACGACGTCACCGACCCCGAACGCCTCGCCCGGGCCTGGCAGGAGGCCACGGAACGCCACGAGGTGCTCCGCACCGCACTCCGCTGGACCGACGTCGAGGAGCCCGTGCAGCTCGTCAGGGACCGGGTCGTGCTGCCGGTGGCCCGGCTCGACTGGAGCGCCGTGCCGGAGGCGGAGCGCCCCGCGCGGCTGCGGGAGCTGCTCGACGCCGACCGCGCCGCCGGCCTCGACCTCACCCGGGCACCGCTGAGCCGGGTCGCGATCGTGCGGCTCGGCCCGGACTCCGTGCAGCTCGTCTGGACGATGCACCACGTGCTCACCGACGGCTGGAGCTCCGCGGAGCTGCTGCAGGACGTGCTCGACGGGTACCGCGGCGAGCCGGCGCGGCCGCGGCCGCCGTTCCAGGACTTCGTGCACTGGCTCGCGGACCAGGACCTGGACGCCGCCGACGCCTACTGGCGCGGCCGGATGGCCGGCTTCACGACCCCCGTGGCCGTGCCCGGCGACCGGCAGCCGCCCGAGGGGCACCGGCCCGCGGCCAGACGGTCGGTGCGGGTGACGGTCCCGGCGGAGACGGCCGCGCGGGTCTCGGCGTACGCGCGGCGCACCGGGCTCACCACCAACACCCTGGTCCAGGGGGCGTGGGCGATCCTGCTCGCGCGGCTGGGCGGCGAGCGCGACGTCTGCTTCGGCACGAGCACGGCGCTGCGGCCGGCGGAGCTGCCCGGCGTCGAGTCGATGGTCGGCATGATGATCAACACGCAGCCCGTCCGGGTCCAGGTGGACGACGACGCGCCGACCCTGTCCTGGCTCGAGGGGCTGCAGCGCGAGCAGGCCACGGCACGGGAGTTCGGGTACGCCCCGCTGAACCGCGTGCAGTCCTTCGCCGACGTGGCGCCCGGCTCCGCGCTGTTCCACACCGCCGTGGTCTTCCAGAACTATCCGTTCGACCGGGCGGCCGTCCGCGCGTTCGACGTCGAGTTCGCCACCAACTACCCGCTGGCGCTGAGCGTGTTCCCCGACGAATCACCGGTCATGCGACTGCTCTACGACGAGGCGGTCTTCGAACCGGCCACCGTGGAACGGGTCGCCGCCCGCCTGATCACGGTCCTGGACGGGCTGGCCGCCGGGACCGCGCCGAGCGTCGGCGACGTGACCGCGCTGACCGCCGCCGAGCGGGAACTCGTCCTCGGCGCATGGGGCACGGCCGCTCCCTCCGCGCACTCCATCGAGCGGCGCATCCACCGGATCATCAGCGAGCGCGCCATCCGATGGCCCGACACCGTCGCGATCGAGCGCGGCGGGCACCGGCTCACCTACGCGGAGGTCGAGGAGCGCTCCAACCGGCTCGCCCACCACCTGGTGGACCTCGGCGTCGGCGCGGACGTGCTCGTCGGGGTGTCCGTCGAGCGGGGCCCCGACCTGGTCGTCGGCGTCCTCGGGGTGCTCAAGGCCGGCGGCGCGTACGTCCCGATCGACCCCGACTACCCCGCCGCGCGCACCGCCGCGATCCTGGAGGAGGCGCGACCGGCGGTGGTCCTCACCCACGCCCGCCACCTCGGCGTCTTCACCGGCACGACGACCCCCCTCGTCCTGCTCGACGACGACTGGCCCGCCGTCGCCACCCGGCCGGCGACCGCCCCGCCCGACTCCGGCAGCCCCCGCGACCTCGTCCTCACCGTCTACACCTCGGGCTCGACCGGAAAGCCCAAGGGCACCATGATCGAGCACCGGTCCATGGTCAACACCGTGGAGACGGTCGTCCCCCTGCACGTGCGGCCCGGCAGCCGGGTCTACCAGCTCGCCCCCATGAGCTTCGACGCCGCCTCGCTCGTCCTGCTGAGCACGCTCGCGGGCGGCGCCACCCTGGTCGCTCCCGTGACCGCCGGGACCTACAACGGAGCCGAACTCGTCGAGCAGCTGAGGGAGGCCGACGCCGACGCGGTCACCGGTCCGCCGACCGTCCTGCCGGTGCTCGACCCGGCCGCGCTGCCGCACCTGGGGTCCGTCCTGTGCGGCGGCGAGGTCCTCACCCCGGAGCTCGCCGCCGCCTGGTCGCCCGGCCGCCGCCTGCTCAACGGGTACGGGCCCAGCGAATGCGCGGTCGCCGCGACGCTCTTCGCCGTGGAGCCCGGCGTCCGGTACGACAACGTCCCGATCGGCAGGCCGATCCCCAACACCAGCGTCCGCGTCCTCGACGACCGGCTGCGCCCCGTGCCCCCCGGCGTCAGGGGGGAGCTCTACCTGGGCGGCGACGGCGTGGGCCGCGGATACGTCGGACGGCCCGGCCTGACCGCGGAGCGCTTCGTGGCCGACCCCTTCGGAAAGCCGGGCGCCCGCCTCTACCGCACCGGCGACCTCGCCCGCTGGAACCCGGACGGCACGCTGGAGTTCGCCGGCCGGGCGGACGACCAGGTCAAGATCCGCGGCTTCCGGGTGGAGCCGCGCGAGGTCGAGAACGTCCTGCTGCGGCACGAGGCGGTGGCCGAGGCCGCGGTCGTCGTCCAGGCCGACGCGGCCGGCAAGCGGCTCGTCGCGTACGTGGTGCCGCGCGCGGGCGTGCCGGCCGCGGACGAACTGCGCGCGCACGTCGCCCGGCACGTGCCCGCGTACATGGTCCCGGCCGCCGTGGTGCCGCTGACGGTGCTGCCGGTCAACCGCAACGGAAAGCTCGACCGGGCGGCGCTGCCCGTGGCGAACGTCCGCCCGGACGAGGAGTCGTACGTGGCGCCGGTCAACCCGACCGAGGAAGCCCTCTGCCGGATCTGGGGCGAGGTGCTGGCCGTGCCCCGGGTGGGCACCCGCGACGGCTTCTTCGACCTCGGCGGCGACTCGATCAACGCGATCCGCCTGGCCGTCCGCATGCGCGCGGCGTTCGGGGTGCCGATCTCCCCGCGGGACCTGTTCGAGCACCGCCACGTGAGCGACCTCGCCGGAGTGGTCCAGGAGCGCGTCCTCGCGAGCCTGACCGCCGTCTCCGGCACCCAGGCGCCCGGCCGGATCTGACCCAGGGAGGAACGCAGATGACCCAGCCAGACGAGAAGTTCGCGTCCGTACCGGCACACCTGCAGGCGGAGCTGCTGCGTCGCCTCGCCGGCGAGTCCGCGTCCGAGGAGCGGCCGATCCCGACCGTCCCCCGCGACGGCCTGCTGCCGATGTCCTCGGCGCAGGAACGGCTCTGGTTCCTTGCCGAACTGGAACCGGACAGCGCGGAGTACAACACGCTGCGCGCGCTGCGGCTGCGCGGCGACCTCGACGCCGCGGCGCTCACCGCCGCGCTCGACCGGGTCGTCCGCCGGCACGAGACGCTGCGCACCACGTTCGACGCGCCGGGCGGCCGGGGCGTCCAGGTGGTGCACGAGCACACCGAGCAGGAGATCCCGACCGTCGACGTGTCGGGGCCCGACGCGCGGGCCGCGGTCCAGCGCTTCCTCGCGACGGAGATGAACAGGCCCTTCGACCTGCGCCGCGGGCCGCTCCTGCGGGCCACGCTGCTGCGCGTGGACGACCGCGAGCACGTCCTCGTCCTGGCCATGCACCACATCGTGTGCGACGGCTGGTCCACCGGACGGCTGCTCGGCGAGCTGGCCGCCGGCTACGAGGCGGCGGTCGACGGCACCCCCGCGTCCCTGCCGCCCGTGCCCGTGCAGTACGCCGACTTCGCCGCCTGGGAGCGCGAGCGGGCCGACACCCTCGACGAGCAGCTCGCCCACTGGCGCGACCGGCTCGCGGGGATGCGCACGGCCGAACTGCCCACCGACCGGCCGCGGCCCCCCGTCCGCACGCCGGCGGGCGCGACCCTGCCGGTGGAGATCCCCGCCGACGTGCTGGGCCGACTGCGCGAGCTGAGCCGCGGGCAGGACGCGACGCTGTTCATGGCCCTGGTCACGGTCACGAAGGTGCTGCTGGCCCGCTACTGCGGCGAGACGGACGTGGCGGTCGGCACCGTCACCCTGGGCCGGCAGCGGCCCGAGCTGGAGAACCTGATCGGCTTCTTCATCAACACCGTGGTGCTGCGCTCCCAGGTGGACGAGTCGTTGTCGTTCACGGAGCTGCTCGGCCGGGTGCGCACCGGCCTGCTGGAGGCGTTCGCCCACGACGAGGTCCCCTTCCAGCGCCTCGTCGAGGCGCTGCGGCCGGACCGGGACGCCTCCCGGCCGCCGCTGGTGCAGGTGATGGTCAACCTGCAGAACATGGCCGACACGCTGCCGGCCTTCCGGGACCTCGACGTCACCGAGATCCAGCCGCCGGTCGACGTCGCGAAGCTGGACCTCACCTTCGACTTCTACGAGGACGCCTCCTCGCTCGTCTGCTACCTGGAGTACAGCACCGACCTGTTCGACCGGGCGACCGTCGAGCGGCTCGGCGGCCACCTGGTCACCCTGCTGCGCGCGGTGACGGAGGAGTCCGCGGCCCCGCTCGCCGGTCTGTCCATGCTGACGGCCGACGAGCTGCGGACGCTCACCGCCGACTGGCAGGGCCCGGTCCTGGAGGTGCCGGCCGCCCGGACCCTCCACGAGATCTTCGACGAGCAGGCCTCCCGGACGCCCGACTCCGTCGCGGTGAGCGACGGCACCCGACGGCTCACCTTCGCCGAACTGGCCGAGCGGGCCAACCGGCTGGCGCACCACCTGGTCGCGGCCGGCGTCCGCCCGGGCGTGCTGACCGGCGTCTGCCTCGACCGGGGCGTGGACGCGGTGGTCGCGCTGCTCGCCGTGCTCAAGGCCGGGGGCGCGTTCGTGCCGCTCGACCCGGAGCACCCCGCCGGGCGGCTGGCCATGATGCTCGACGACGCCGCGACGCCCGTGCTGGTCACCGACTCGGCGACGGTGGGCGAAGGCGCCTGGACCACCGTCCGGCTCGACACCGACCAGGACGCGATCGCCCGCCGGCCCGCCACGCCGCCCGCCACGGCCGCCGGGCCGGACGACCTCGCGTACGTCGTCTACACCTCCGGCTCGACCGGCCGCCCGAAGGGCGTGATGGTCAGCCACCGCAACGCCGTCCACATGATGCGCGCCTGGGACGCCCGCTACGACCTGACCGGGCTGCGGGGCCGTTCCCTGTCGGTGTCCAGCCTCGCCGTGGACCTGTTCCTCGGCGACTTCCTGATGTCCGCCATGTACGGCGGCGAGATGGTGATCTGCCCGACGGAGGTGATCACCGACCCGCCCGCGCTGGCCGCGCTGATCTCCGAGGTCCGCCCCCAGCTCCTCGTGACCACCCCGTCGCTGGCCAAGGCGATCGCCCAGGAGCTGTCCTGGACCGGAGGCCGGGCGGACTCGCTGCGCGTCCTCGCGGTCGGCTCGGAGGCGTGGCTGGCCGACGACGCGGCCGCGGTCCTGGAACTGCTCTCGCCCGACGCCGTCGTCACCAACAACTACGGCGCCACGGAGACCACCGTGGACTCCACGACGTACCGGCTGCGGGCCGGCGAGCCGGTCGGTCCGGCGGTCGTGCCGGTCGGCCGGCCGCTGGGCAACACCCGTACGTACGTGCTCGACAGCCGGATGCGCCCCGTTCCCGTCGGCGTGCCCGGCGAGATCCACATCGGCGGCGACGGCGTGGCACAGGGCTACTGGAACCGGCCCGAGCTGACCGCGCAGCGCTTCCTCGACGACCCGTTCACCGGCGGGCGGCTCTACCGCACCGGCGACATCGGACGCTGGGGGCCCGACGGCGACGTGGAGTACCTCGGCCGCGCCGACGACCAGGTCAAGGTGCGCGGCTTCCGGGTGGAGCTCGGCGAGGTCGAGGCCGCCATGCTGCGCCACCCGGGCATCACCGCCGCGGCCGCCGCGGTACGACCCGACCAGGCCGGCCGCGACCGGCTCGTCGGGTACCTGCTCGCGGACGGCGCCGCGCCCACCCTCACCGAGCTCCGCGCGTTCCTCGCGGGGATCGTCCCCGACCCGGCGATACCCTCCGCCCTCGTCGTCCTCGACGAGCTCCCGATGACCCCGAGCGGCACGCTCGACCGCAAGGCGCTGCCGGCGCCGGCGGTCACCGACCACGCCGCCACGCGCCACGTACCGCCGCGCGACCGCACCGAGTCCGAGCTCGCCGCGATCTGGGCCGAGGTCCTGGGCCTCGAACCCGGCACGGTCGGCGCCGACGACAACTTCTTCGAGCTCGGCGGCGACTCGATCGTCGGGCTGCAGGTCGTGTCGAAGGCGCGACGGGCGGGCCTGCGCCTGACCGCCAAGCAGATCTTCCTGTACCAGACCGTCGCCGACCTGGCCGCCGTCGTCCGGGCCGCGGAGGAGCGGGCCGCGGACGAGCGGGCCCCGCGGACGTCCGCCCCCGCGGTCGGGGACGTGCCGCTCACCCCGGTGCAGCGCTGGTACTTCGAGCAGTACCCGCGGGGCGCCGCCCACTTCAACCAGTCGATGTTCGTCGAGCTCGCGCCCGGCACCGATCCGGCCGCCCTGCGCACGGCGGTGTCGGCGCTGCTCGACCACCACGACGCGCTGCGGCTGCGCGCCGTCCCCGCCGACGGCTCCTGGCGGCAGCACTGCGCGAACACCGTGACGGGCGAGCCGTTCCGCACGGTCGACCTGTCCGGACTCGACCCCGACGCCCGCGGGCGGGCGGTCCACGAGGCGGTCACGGCGGCACAGACCGGCTTCCGGCTCGACACCGGGCCCCTGCTCGCCGCGGTGCTCCTCACCGGCGCGCCCGGGCCCGACCGGCTGTTCGTCACGGCGCACCACCTCGTCGTCGACGGGGTGACCTGGCGGGTGCTGCTCTCCGACCTGGAACTCGCCCACGACCAGGCGGCGCGGGGCCTGCCGATCAGCCTCCCGGAGAAGTCCACCTCCTTCCGGGAGTGGTCCGGGCGGCTGACCGAGGCGGCCGGATCCGGCCGCTTCGACGGTGAACGGCCGTACTGGCGGGCCGTGGAGGCCGCGTCCGCCGCCTGCCCGCCCCTGCCGGCCGACGGCACGGCACCCGACACGCTCGCCCACGCCCGCACGGTCGAGGCGGGCCTCGACGCGGAGCTGACCCGCGCGCTGCTGCGGGACGTCCCGGCGGCGTACCGCACCCAGGTCAACGACGTGCTGCTGACCGCGCTCGCGGCGGTGCTGACCGACTGGACCGGCGGCGACGCCGTCGCGGTCGAACTGGAGGGCCACGGCCGCGAGAACCTCTTCGACGACGTCGACCTGTCCCGCACGGCGGGCTGGTTCACCACCCTCTTCCCGGTGGTGCTGCCCGTGCCGGCCGAGGACTGGGGCACCCGCCTCAAGGCGGTCAAGGAGACCCTGCGCGCGGTCCCCGAGGCCGGCATCGGATACGGCGCCCTGCGCTACCTGACCGAGGACGCCGGTCTGGGCGCGGGACGTTGCCAGGTCGGCTTCAACTACCACGGTCACTTCGACGTGGCGACGGGGGACGGCCTGCTGCGCGCCTGGCGTCCCAGCCCGGCGCCCGACCGAAGCGCCGACCTGACCCGCCCGAACCTCCTGGAGGTCACCGGGATGGTCCGCGACGGCCGGCTCGAGTTCTCCTGGGAGTACTCGGCCGCGCTGCACGACGAGGCGACGATCGCCGGCCTCGCGGAGCGGTTCACCACGGCGCTCGCCGACATCGTGGCGCACTGCGCCGGGGCCGGCGGCTGCACCCCGTCCGACTTCCCGCTCGCCAGGCTCGACCAGGCGGGCGTCGACCGGATCGCCGGGGACGGCCGCACGGTCGAGGACGTCTACCCGCTCACGCCGATGCAGAGCGGCCTGCTGTTCCACTCGCTCGACGCCCACGAGGACGACATCTACCTCACCCACGTCGGGCTCGTCCTCGACGGCGTCCCCGACCCCGCGCTGCTGGCCGAGGCGTGGCAACGGGTCGTCGACCGCACGCCCGTCCTGCGCACGGCGATCGCCGACGCCGCGTCCGGCCGCCCCCTCCAGGTGGTCCACCGGGACGTCCGCGTGCCCGTGGTGATCGAGGACTGGTCGGAGTTGACCGAGGCACAGCAACAGGACCGCATCCGCCTCCTGGCCGAGGCGCCCGGCGAGCCGCTGGACCTGTCGCGGCCGCCGCTGCTGCGGCTGCACCTGGCCCGGCTCTCCGCGTCCACCGTCCACCTGCGCTGCTCCTCGCACCACCTGCTCCTCGACGGCTGGAGCTTCGCCGACGTGCTCGGCGAGGTCTTCGCGGAGCACGCCGCGCTCGGCGGACGCGAGGTCGCGCCGCCGCGCCCGCGCCGTCCGTTCCGCGAGTACGTGCGCTGGCTGGCCGAGCAGGACACCGCCGCGGCGCGGGCGTACTGGGCCGGGCTGCTGGACGGCTTCTCCGCGCCGACCGCGCTGCCGTACGACCGGCCGCCGCTGCGCTCCCACCAGTCCCGCGACACCGGCCACGTCGACCTGGAACTCACGGCCGAGGAGACCGGACGCCTGGAGGGCTTCGCACGGGAGGCCCGGGTCACCGTCAACACCCTGATCCAGGGCGCCTGGGCCCTGCTGCTGTCCCGCTACAGCGGCGACCGGCAGGTCTGCTTCGGCACCACGGTGGGCGGAAGGCCCGCCGAACTGCCCGGCTCCGACGAGATGGTCGGCCTGTTCATCAACACCCTGCCCGCCCGGCTGACCGTCTCTCCCGACCGCGAACTCCGCACCTGGCTGCGCGAGATCCAGGAGCAGCAGGCCGACGCCCGCCAGTACGAGTACGCCTCCCTCGCCCAGGTGCGGAACTGGGCCGCGATCCCGGCGGGCACCGACCTCTTCGACAGCTGCGTGGTCTTCGAGAACTTCCCGTACGACGAGCACGCGGCCGAGCGGCACGGTCTGGAGGTGCGGTCGCTGGCCGGCCTGGAGACCTCCAACTTCCCGCTCACCTGCGTGGCGCACCTGGTCGGCGGGCTCCACCTGCGGCTCGGCTACGACCCGCGCCTGTTCGACGACGCCACCGCGGGCCGCTTCGCCGACCACCTGCTCGGCATGCTCGACGCGATGGCGGCCGCGCCCGACGCCACGCTGCGGGACCTGCCGATGGTCCGCGGCGCCGAACACGACCGACTGGTCGAGGAGTTCAACGGCACCCCGTCCGGCTACCCCGACCGGTGCCTGCACGAGCTCTTCGCGGAGGTCGCGCGCGAGCACCCCGACAGGCCCGCGGTCGTCGCCGGTGACGTCCGGCTCACCTACGCCGAACTGGACGCGCGCTCCGACCGGCTCGCCCACGACCTCGTCGGCCGGGGCGTCGGCCCGGAGGTGCCGGTGGGCATCTGCCTGCCGGGCGGCGCCGAGATGATCACCGCCGTGCTCGGCGTCCTCAAGGCCGGCGGCGCGTACGTGCCGCTCGACCCCGGGTACCCGTCCGAGCGCCTCACCTACCTCTTCCGCGACTCGGGCGTACCGGTGCTGCTGACCAGCGCCGCGCTCGCGCCCGGACTGCCGCCGACCGGCGCCGAGGTCCTGCTCGTCGACGACCTGCGGCCGGGGCCCGCCGTCGGGCCGCCGCCCTCGCGCACGGTCCCGGACAACCTCGCCGTGCTCGTCTACACCTCGGGCTCCACCGGCGTCCCCAAGGCCGGCATGGTCACCCACCGCGGCCTCGTCCGCCTGGTGCGCGCCGCGGGCGAGCACACCTTCGGCGACGCCGCCACGATCGCCCAGCACCACTCGATCTCGTTCGACGCCGCGCAGAACGAGCTGTGGCAGGCGCTGCTGAGCGGCGCGTGCCTGGCCGTGCGGCCCGGGGACTTCCGCTCGGTCGACGAGCTCGACAAGTTCCTGCGCGACCACGAGGTGCAGGCCATGTCGTTCGCGGCGGGCTTCTTCCACGCCGTCGCCGACACCGACCCGGGGATCCTCGCGGGGCTGCGGAAGGTCGTCGTCGGCGGCGAGGCCCTGTCCGCGCCGCACTGCGCACGCGTCCTCGACCGGCTGCCCGACCTGCGGATCGTCAACGCGTACGGGCCCACCGAGTGCTCGGTGACCGCGACGTGCTTCCCGGTCGAGCGCGGCGGACGGCCCGGACGGACCGTCCCGGTCGGCCGGCCGACCGCGGACACCCGGGTCTACCTGCTCGACCGGGACCTGCGGGTGGTGCCGGTGGGGGTGGCCGGAGAGGCGTACCTCGCCGGGGACGGGGTCTCCCGCGGCTACCGGGACCGGCCCGCGATGACCGCCGAACGCTTCCTGCCGGACCCCTTCGGGAAGCCCGGCTCCCGGATGTACCGCACCGGCGACCTGATGCGGTGGCTTCCCGACGGCACGCTGGAGTTCGTCGGCCGCACCGACGACCAGGTGAAGCTGCGCGGCTACCGCATCGAGCTCGGCGAGATCGAGCAGGCGCTCGCCGAACACCCGGACGTGGCGCGGGCGGCCGTCGTCGTCCGCGAGGACCAGCCGGGCCGCCGGCGCCTCGTCGGATACGCGGTCTCCGAGCAGGACCCGGCCGAACTGACCTCGTACCTCGCCTCCCGCCTGCCCGAGCACATGGTCCCGGCAGCGCTCGTCCGGCTCGATCGCATCCCCCTCACCCCGCACGGCAAGGTCGACCGCCGCGCCCTGCCGGAGCCCGCGACGGAGGCGGCCGGCCGGGCCTCGGTGGAGCCCCGCACCCCCGACGAGCACACGATGGCCGCGATCTGGGCGGAGGTGCTCGGCGTGGAGCGCGTCGGGGTCACCGACGACTTCTTCGACCTCGGCGGCGACTCGATCCTCAGCATCCAGGTCGTGTTCAAGAGCCGCCGGGCGGGACTGCAGATCTCCTCCAGCGACCTGTTCCGCCATCCGACCGTCGAGCAGCTCGTCGCCGCGGCCGGCCGGGACCGCCGGGTCGCCGCCACCCAGCGGGCCGAGACCGGCGAGGTGCCGCTCACCCCGATCCAGTACGACTTCTTCGCGCGCAACACGGTCGCCCCGCACCACCTCGCCCAGTCGGTCCACGTCGAGCTGGCGGCGGGCACCGACGAGGCGGCGCTGCGGGCCGCCCTCGCGGCGGTCGTCGCGCACCACGACGCGCTGCGGATGCGGTACGCCCGCGACGAGCGGGGCGACTGGTCGCAGTGGAACGCCGAGGCCGAGACCGGCGAGCTGTTCGAGCGCCACGACCTCTCGGGGCTGCCCGACGAGGAGCTGCTCCCGGTCATGAACCGGCTCGCGGCGGCGGCCGACACCGGCTTCGACCTGGCGGACGGTCCGCTGCTGCGGGCGGTCCTGTTCGACCTCGGCCCGGACCGGCGGGCGCACCTGCACCTGACCGTGCACCACCTCGTGATCGACGCGGTGTCGTGGCGGATCCTCAACCACGACCTGGACCTCGCGTACCGGCAGGCCCTGGAGGGGGAGGCGATCGACCTCGGCGCCAAGACCTCCTCGTTCCGGCAGTGGGCCACGAGACTCGCGGCGCACGCGGCCGACGGCGGTTTCGCGGACCAGACCGCGTACTGGGACGCCGTGCCCGAGGCGGCGCCGCTGCCGGCCGACGGCTCCGGACCGAACGTGGTGTCGTCGCGGCGGATCCTGCCGGTGCGCCTCGAACGGGACGAGACCGAGGCGCTGCTGCGCGTGGCGCCGGGCAGGTTCCGGGCCCGGGCCAGCGACGTGCTGCTCTCCGCGCTGGCCTGGACGGTGTGCCGCTGGTCCGGCGACGACCGGCTCGTGATCGAGATGGAGGGCCACGGCCGCGAGGAGATCTTCGACGACATCGACCTGTCCCGCACCGTCGGATGGTTCACCAGCTCGTACCCCGTCGCGCTGAAGGTGCCCGGACCGACGGACGGCGAGCCCGACTGGTCCGCCGTCGTGCGGTCGGTGCGCCGCTGCCTGCGCGCCGTCCCCGGCAACGGGCTCGGCCACGGCGCGCTGCGCCACCTCGCCGGCTCCGGCACGCCGGCGGCGGAACAGGCGCCTCCCGCCGTGCTGTTCAACTACCACAGCCAGACCGAGGAGATCACCCGCACGGCCGACCGCTCCCTGTTCCACGCCTTCCACGACCCGATCGGCCGGGAACAGGACGACCGCGAGCGGGTCGTGCAGGCCCTGGAGGTGGTCGGCGCGGTCGAGGACGGCCGGCTCGGCTTCGACCTCTACTACTCGGTCAACCTGCACGAGCCCGGGACGATCGAGCGGGTCGGCGCCGAACTCGTGGCGGCGCTGCGGTCGATCGCCCGCCTCTGCGAGCCGGCCCTCGGGGCGGAGGGCGACCGGTGAACGACCTGCTGGCGGAGCTCGCGCTCCGGCACGGCGTGCCCGGCGCCCAGCTGGCGGTCTGGCAGGACGGCGCCCTGCGCACCGCGGAGACCGGTGAGGAGGAGGCCGGATCGGGAAGGCCGGTGACGGCGGAGACGGCGTTCCCGCTCGGTTCGCTCACCAAGCCGTTCACCGCGACCCTCGCGGCCCTGCTGGTCGCCGACGGCGAAGCGGACCTGGACGAGCCCCTGGCGGAGCAGCTGGGCGAGCTGCGCGCGGGCCCGGAGTGCACGCTGCGGCAGGTGCTCGGCCACACCGCGGGCCTGGCGGCCAACACCGCGGAGCAGCCCGTCGGGACCACCCGCGCCCGGTGGCTCGCCCGCCACGCGGCCGACCAGGCCGTGCACGAGCCGGGCACGGTCTTCTCGTACTCCAATCCGGGGTACGTGATCGCCGGCCGGCTGGTCGAGGACATCACCGGCCTGGACTGGGCGGAGGCCGTGCGGACGATGCTGCTGCGCCCGCTGGGGCACGATGCCGCAGCGCCGACCGCCCTGGGGCACCTCGTACGACCGGACGCCCCGCCCCGGGCCGTCCGGGAGCAGTCCGTACCGCCGCTGGAGGACCCGGCCGCGGGCCTGTGCGCCTCCGCCCGCGACCTCGCCGTGTTCGGCGCCGCCCACCTGGGCCTCGGCCCGGGCGGCGCCCTGCTCGACGCCGCGACGGCGCGGGCGATGCGCGAGGACGTCACGGAGGGGCTCGCCGTGGGCGCCCACGGCCTCGCGGACGGCTGGGGCGCCGGATGGGCGCGGTACGGGACCTGGTTCGGCCACGACGGCACCGGCGACGGGGCGTGGAGCCATCTGCGCGTGGACCCGTCGACGCGGACCGTGGTGGCGCTGACCGCCAACGGCAGCAGCGGCGCGCGCCTGTGGGAGTCGCTGCTCGGGCGGCTGCGCGGGACCGGCCTGGAGGTCGGCGACCGTCCCCGGGACGAGGGCGGCGCCGAGTCCGTGCCGGCACCGCCGGAGTGCGCGGGGCACTACGCCAACGGCGACTGGTCGTGCCGGGTGGAGGCCGAGGACGGCGGTCTCCTGCTCTCGGTCGCCGGAGCGGCGCCGGTCCGGCTCCTCGTCGGCGAGGACCTCTCCTTCCGTACGCCCTCGGGGGGCGGGCCGCGCGCGGCGATGCCGTACCTGGGGCGGTTCCTGCGCGACCCGGCGACCGGCGCCCCCGACCGGGTGCAGATCACCGGGAGGCTCTGCGTCCGGCGGAAGTAGCGCGTCCCGGGGGCGGTGGGGCGCGTGCGCGCGTCGAACGGACCCCACCGCCCCCTCGTGTCAGCGTGCTTCCAGATAGGTCAGCACGGCCCGGACCCGCCGGTGGCCGGCGTCGGTCTCGGTGAGGCCGAACTTCGCGAAGATGTTGCCGATGTGCTTGTGCACGGCGTTGTCGGTGACGGACAGCTTCCTGGCCAGCGTGGCGTTGTCGTGCCCCTCCGCCATGAGCGCCAGGACCTCCCGCTCCCGGCGGGTGAGCGTGGCCAGCGGCCGTGCGCGCCCGGCGAGCAGCTGGGCCACCACGTCGGGGTCGAGCGCGGTGCCGCCGCCGGCCACCCGGTCGAGCGCCTCCAGGAACTCGTCGACCCGGCTGATGCGGTCCTTGAGCAGGTAGCCGACGCCGCCCCCGCCGCCGGAGAGCAACTCGGAGGCGTACGTCTGCTCCACGTACTGGGACAGGACCAGGACCGGCAGGCCGGGGTGGAGGCGCCGGGCCTCGATCGCGGCCCGGATCCCCTCGTCGCGGAACGAGGGCGGCAGCCGCACGTCGACGATGGTGACGGCCGGGCGGTGCCGGTCGACCGCGGCCAGGAACCCCTCGGCGTCGTCGGCGACCTCGGCCACCTCGTAGCCGGAATGGGTCAACAGCAGCTCCAGGCCGGTGGCGAGCAGGACGCTGTCCTCGGCGATGACTATCCGCACGGCAGCTCCACGGTGATCGTCGTGGGGCCGCCCGCCGGACTGACGACCGTGACGCGGCCGTCGAGCGCCTGCGCCCGGCCCCGGAGACCGGCCAGCCCGCTGCCGGCGTCCTCCCGCGCGCCGCCCACGCCGTTGTCGGTGACGACGACCGTCAGCACGTCCTCGACGCGCCACACCCTCAGTGCCGCCTCCGTGGCCCGGCTGTGTTTGACCACGTTCGTCAGCGCCTCGGTGACCACGAAGTAGGCGACCGCCTCGATGGCCGCCGGGATCCGGTGCAGTTCGCCGATGTCGATCGAGACCGGGACGCCGCCCCGGGCGGCGACGGTGCGCAGGGCTCCCCGCAGTCCGCGGTCGGCGAGGATGGGCGGATAGATGCCGCGGAGCACCTCGCGGAGCTCGACCATCGCCTCCTCGGTGACGTCGGTCGCCTCGCGCAGCATCCGGGCGACGGTGGACAGGTCGCGGTCGAGGCACCGCCGGGCGACGGCGAGCCGCATGGCCACCGCCACCAGCCGTGCCTGGGTGCCGTCGTGCAGGTCGCGCTCGATCCGCCGCAGTTCGGCGCCGTGCGCCTCGATCGCGTCGATGCGGGTGCGGGTGAGCGCGGCCACGCGGTCGGCGAGCATCCGGGTGCGCGACGGCGCGAGCACGGCGAGGGTCAGGCGGGCGTAGCCCGTGGCGAGCGGGGGCAGCGCCAGGCATCCGAGGGCGAACAGCACGGATCCCACCGACGGGCCGGCGACGGCCTCCTGCCAGCCGGCCACCGGCATGTCAAGGACCGTCTTCGGGCGCCCCTGGGCCGGAAACGCCCACGCCAGCAGGGGAGTCGCCACGATCATCAGCGCGTTGCCGACGCAGATGACCGTGGCGAGTCCGCAGGCGATGCCGAGCGGCACGTGCAGGGCGAGCCAGTACAGGTGACGGGGGAGGTCGACGCTCTGCTCGCGGACCGGGCGGCCCAGCAGACGGCCGGCCCGCTGCCGGTGCCACTCGGCCCACGACCGACGCATGCCCGGATGGAACAACGGCAGGAAGGAAAGAACGCTCATGAGCGCGGTGCCGAATTCCCCGAGGAGATAGGCCGTGGCCCGCAGCGGTGGGGACCAGGCACGGAACACCGGAGCAGCCCGTGCCCTCACGCGCATTACAGCAGGCTGTAGTTCTTTCCCTGTGGCGGAAGGTATGGGCGCTTCCGCACCGAAGGCCCTAACATGCCGGTCAGACCGAGTGTCGGGGACCAGAGGTGGACGGAATCGACTCACCTCCGCCGGAGTGGAACGGGGACGGCGGACCGGTTGCACAACCTACCTCCCGAGCAAGGAAAGAGACCACCATGACGGAACAGAGTCCGGCTCTGCAGCTATGTCATGTCGGCACGAACGGCGCCGGGGACGCCGAATCCGGATACGTGATCGAGAATGTGTCCTTCGCGTGCGACGGCGGCACCTGGACGGCGTTGAGCGGACCGGCCGCCGCGGGCAAGACCGGCGTGCTGCGGTGCGCCGCGGGCCTGGATCCGGTGACGGCGGGCGAGGTCCGTCTCGCCGAGGGCCTCCGGCTCGCGCACGTCGGCCTCCTGCCGGTGCCGGAGCAGGCGGCGACGATCGCCACGCTCGCCTCGGGGCTCGGCCCGATGCCGGCCGGAGCGGCGGAGGTGGTGCGGGACGGACTGCGCCGACTGGACCTCTGGGAGGAGCGGGACGTCCCCGTACGCGACCTGACGGAGGACCGGCAGCGGGTGGCCGCGGTCGTGGCCGCGGTCTCCGGCGCCCCCGACGTGCTGCTCGCCGACGACCTCACCGTCGGACTCCCGCCCGCCACCGCGGCGGCGGTCCTGGACATGGTGCGCGGGCTGGTGGACCGACAGGGGCTCTGTGTCGTGGCCTCGGCCGCGGACCTGGCCTCCCTCGAACGGGCCGACGCGGTGGTGCTGCTCGCCGAGGGGCGTGTGGTCGAGACGCGGGTCATGCCTTAGCCGCGCGAGCCCGCGACGCCCCTCGCCTCGCGTGCCCGCGGGTCGCCCGGAAGGCCGGTGAACTCGGCGGGCAGCTCCCTCTGCAGGAGCGCCAGGCCGAGCGGGGTGAGCGTGTGCGTGGCGGTGGTGCGGTTGCGCAGCGTCGTGATCAGCCCCGCCTCCCGCAGGACGGTGGCCTGCTTGCTGGCACCGGAGAGGGAGATGCCGAGCCGGTCCGACAGGTCGCCGGTGGTGCCGCTCTCGGACAGCGCGCGCAGGGCTGCCGCGCGGGTGGCCCCGACGAGGGCGGCCAGCGCCCGGTCGCCCTCGACCTCCGATTCCTCGGAGGGCGATTCCAGGTCGTTGAGGTCCAGGGGCACGGAGAAGACGAGCGCCGGCACGCTGGACTGCCGCTCGGAGCGCACGAGCACGCAGGTCTTGTCGGGGAGGAAGAGCGAGGGGCTCAGGATCAGGCCGCGCCCGTCGAGTTTGATCTCGAGGTCGACGTTGGACGCGATGCGCAGCTCCGACGACTCCCACGTGACCTTGGGGTGCAGTCCCGCGAGCAGGAATTCGACGCCGTTCGTGATCGCTATCCGTCCGCGCACGTCGCGCTCGATCTCCAGCCGGGCCCTTATCTGCGACCAGTAGGGCAGGATGCCCGCACTGCAGAACAGGAAGACGACCTGGGCGAGGCGGCGGGCCCGGGCGCGCACGGCCGGCGGCACCGCATCCCCCTCGGCCCCGTCCCGTTCCAGCAGCCACAGGAGATCGGGAACCACCCGGTACTTGGACACGACCTCGCCCACGGCGGGCAGGTCGTCGCCGAGGCGCTCGCGCACGCACTTGTGCCAGCCGACGCCGCCGCGCGTCCGGTCGCGTCCGAAGTGGTGGAGGGCGAAGACCGCTTCGGACACGGGCCCTAAAGTATGGACCATTCTTAACCGCTGTATGTCTTCGCTGGAAACTTTGATGCGCAACATTGCCACCCCCGAGACGCAATTCGCATGCAGGAGATCATGCGTGGATCGCCGACGAGGGCAATGATATTGATCCGTCAATGATTTGGTAGGGGGGCGGCTCCCCGTTATTTAGTGCCCCGGCCACGTAATGGCGATCCCCGTGACCGGTTCATCTCTCGACGTCGCCCATGCCCGGCCCGTTCCGCCCCGCCTGACCGGGCCCGACCGTCCCGCGTCCCCGTCGATCATTCCGTCGAACTCCGCACGGGCCTTCCGCGCTTTTTCCGTGTGTCTCGAAAACGACGGGCGGGATTCAGTCGCAGTCGTCCGAAAATTCATTGTCGGAGACCCGGGTCCGGTCGGCGGCCACGGACCGTGCGCCAGTGGGCGATCCGTCAGTAGATAAAACGTCAGTAGATGACCCGCGACTCCGCCGTCAGCCGCGCGTGCCGGGACTTGCGCAGATCACGGGTGATGTTCAGTCGGCGCAACCAGCGGTCGGTGCCGTCGAATCGGGCCTGGAAGGGCTTCCGGCCGTGCACCACGCGGTAGTTGTCGATGAAGGCGATGTCGCCGGGAGCCAGGGCCACCCCGCCCATCGCGCTGTCCAGCGCCTCCCCGATCGCGTCCAGCGCTCGCTGCTCGCGTTCCCCCTGCACCCCCTGCATGTAGTAGGGATCCAGCCGGATGTACGGGTCCTTCGGGGAGCCGAAGAGGACCGCGACCGGCTCGGGGGACCGCAGGGCGCTCTCCACCCGCTCGGCGCTGCGCCGCACGAGTTCGGCCACTTCGGGATCCTCGTGGCCGCCCGCGACCTGGTTCTGCGGACGGTGCGAGTCGTCCGGGAGGATCTTGAAGCGCTCCTCCGCCAGGGCCGTGCGCGTCGCGTCGTCGAGCCGCGCGTCGGCGACGTCGGCGAAGGTCGTCTCCACCCCGTCGGGGTTGCGCAGGCACATGAGCCCCAGGTAGTCGGTGCGCAGGGGGTGGAAGGCGTCCTCGGTGTGCCAGGCGAGCGTCTCCGCGCTTCCCCAGCCGATCTGGCCGTGCTCGTGGGCGCGCATCGGGAAGATGTCGTGCATGATCCGCCCGTCCTGCTGGGTGGCCCAGCCGATCGGTTCCCCGAGCAGGCAGCCGATGAGCAGGAACGGGATGTCGAGGCGCAGCGTCGCGTCGGGCGCGTCCTTGTCGCGCCAGTCCGCCGGCGTGGGGCCGAGGGACGGGTCGTCGACCGGCAGCCCGGACACGACCAGCACCCCCGACGGCTCGGTCAGCCTGAAGTCGACCAGCGCCGTCCGGAGCGCGCGGGGCAACTCGTGCGCGTAGACCTGGGCGGCCCGGTGCAGGGCGGGATCCTCGATGGACGAGAAGCGCCCCGCGACCTCCGCGGTGATCTTCTCGATCGCGACGACGTCCTCGTCGCGCAACTGGAGCTGCAGCATCTTCTTCCTCCGTTGTCGGTGGTCAGGAGTGCGCCGGCTGTGGTGCGTCGGACGGCCGGGGCAGCGCGAGGCGGCGCAGCGCCGGACTCAGGGTGGCGCCGACGGCGACGGCCGCCAGCAGCCCGGCCGCGCCGAGCATGCTCACGGCGCCGTCCCGGGTGCCGGCCGACAGCACGCCGGCCGTGACGGGACCGGCCGTGGCGGCCAGTTCGGAGCCGAGGGCGACCAGGCCGGACAGGCGCCCCCGCAGGCCGTCGGGCACGGCCGACAGCTGACAGGTGATCACGGTCGTGTTCGCGACCGGCATGGCCATCGCGGCCACGCCCAGCAGGATGCCGAGCGGCACGCCGCGCGACGCGTACGCCATGGCGACGGCGACGGCGGCGAAGACCCACGTCGAGCCGATCACCAGCGCCCCCGGCGACAGCGTCGCCGCGTGCAGGCGGTCGGCGACCAGGGCGCCGACCAGACCGCCCGCGCCGAAGCACGTCATCATCAGGCCCATCTGCCCGGGTGCGACGTGCTCCTCGCCCGACACGATGAGCACGAGCACGACCAGGGTGTGGAACGCGAGGTTGACGCCGACGATCCAGGCCATCGTCGCGCGTACGGTCCGCAGGCGCAGCAGCGCCCCGAACCCGCCGGGCCGCGGCACGGCGGGGGTCGCGGTCCCCCCGCCGGCCGGGGCCCCGGCGGCGCGGCGCGGCAGGTGCAGGGCGGCCAGCGCCACGAACGACACCGCGAGCGCGGACGTGTTCAGGGTGAACGGCAGGACCTCGTGCAGCCCGAACGTGAAGCCGGCCAGCGCCGGGCCGATCAGCAGCGCGGCGAACGGCCGGGCCGCGTTGCGCGCCAGCGCCCGCGGCAGCACGTCCTCCGGCACGACCTGGGGGAGGGCCGCGTTCTCGGCCGGTACGAAGACGCCGGCGGCCGCGCCCTCGACGACGGCCACCAGCAGGACCAGCCACAGCGGGCAGTCGCCCAGCAGGACGGCGACGGCGACGCTGAGCATCGCCACCGTACGGACCCCCTGGGTCGCCACCATCACCCGCTTGCGGTCCACGCGGTCGGCCAGCACCCCGGCGGGCAGGCTGACCAGGGTGCGGGCGCCGGCGAGCACCGCGGCGACGCCGGCGACCGCGGTCGCCGAGCCCCCGTGGGCCAGCACGAGCAGCGGGAACGCGATGTACGCGATCTCACCGGCCAGCTCGGACAGGAGCATGCCGGACCAGAGGATGCGGTAGTTCCGGTTGCTCGGCAGGGGTGGGGTCATACCGTGCCTTCCCTGGGTGGCGGCAGCCGACGCCACCGAGTCTTCCGGCGGTGGGGAGGCCCTCGCCATCAAGTTGACCCGTGGACGAAACTCCCAGGCCAACCGCTTCCCGCCGCCGGACGCGGGCCACGGCCTGCGCACTGTCGGCACGGTTCAAGTTCGTTGAGGTCACCGGTGGGCGCGCCGATATTTGAGGGCTGAGTCGTGTCCGGCATTCCGACACGGCAGCGAGCCATGACGGAACGGAGTCCCCGATGACTTTCGTGAAAGCGACCGCGCCCTCGGAACCCGAGGCGTCCACGCCGCCGGAGGAGGCGGGGCTCGCTCCCGTGCCGTGGCGGCCGGTGTCCCTGACCGCCGCCGCGATGACGGTGTGCCTGCTGGTGCTGGCCGCCCGGCACGGTTACCACGTGGACGAGCTCTACACCCGGGCGGCGAGCCGCCACCTCGCGTGGGGCTACGTCGACCAGCCGCCGCTCGTCGCGCTCGTCGCCAAGGTCGAGATGGCGGTGTTCGGGGACAACCTCGTCGGCTTCCGCGTGGTGCCGGCGCTGCTGGCCTCCCTCGCCGTGCTGCTCGCCCCGCTCATCGCCCGCGAACTGGGCGGCGGTTCCCGGGCGCAGACGCTCGCGGGGTTCATGGCGTTCGCGTCCGGCCTGGTCATGTACACCGGCCACATCATGGGCACGAACAACTGGGACGAGCTGTCCTGGATCACGGTGACCTGGCTGCTGATCCGGATGGTGCGCACCCGCGACACCCGCCTGTGGTGGGCGATCGGCGTCGTGGTCGGCGTCGGCCTGACCGCGAAGTACCTGCTGGTCCTCCTGCTGCTCTGCCTCGGGGCCGGCCTGCTGGTGTTCGGACCGCGACGGGTGCTGCGGACCTGGCGCTTCCCGGCCGCGGTCGGCGTGGCCGTGGTGATCGCCGCGCCGGTGCTGCTCTGGCAGATCACGCACGGCATGCCGCAGCTGGAGATGAGCGCCGCGCTGTCCAAGGCGCTGGACGGCCTGTCCCGCAGCACCTTCGTCCCGATGCAGCTCCTCCTCATCGGCTTCTTCCTCAACCCGGTGTGGATCGCCGGACTGGTCGCGCTGCTGCGCCGCCCCGAGTGGCGCGCCTACCGGTTCGTCGGCTGGTCGTACCCGCTGATGGTGGTCGTGCTGCTGGTCGTCGGCGGACAGGGCGCCTACACCACCGCGCTGCAGTACGTGCTCCTCGCCGCGGGAGCCGTGGTCGTCGACCGGTGGGCCCGCGACGCCAAACGGCTCGGGGCGATCGGCGGACTGACCGTTCTCAACGCCGTGAGCAGCGCGATCCTGTTGCTGCCGACGCTCCCGATCAACGTGTACGCGGGGAACCCCGTCCTCAGCAACATGGCCATCGTCCAGTTCGACCAGGTCGGCTGGCCCGAGATGACCCGGCAGGTGGCCGCCGTCTACCGCTCGCTGCCGGCGGCCGAGCAGGCGCACACCGTCGTCTACGGCAACCACTACGGCCAGGCGGGCGCGATCGACAAGTGGGGGCCGGAGTACGGGCTGCCGAAGGCGTACAGCGGCCACAACTCGTACGCCGACTTCGGCGTGCCCGGCGAGGACAAGACGACCGTCATCGCCATAGGCGCCGATCCGAAGCGGTTCGGGGCGCTCTTCGCCTCGTGCGAGACGCGCGGGGCGTACGAGAACGCCCTCCCGGTCTCCGACGACGGCCAGGGCCTCATGGTGTGCCGCGGCCCGCTGAAGCCCTGGCCGCAGCTGTGGGAGCAGGTGCGCTGGATCGGCTTCCAGTGCCCGTACACGGCCGAGGCGATCACGGCCGAGAGCGCCGAGGGCTGCGACTGAACCGGGACGGGCGAGGGGTGGAGGCCGGGGCCGTCACCCCTCGCCCGGCCCGTCGAGGGCGATCACGAGCGTGCAGTCCGCGGCCAGCCGCAGCACGTCACCGTCCCGGAGGGGCGTCCGCACACCGGCGCCGACCGGACCATCGTTCACGAAGGTGCCGTTGGTGGAGTGCTCGTCCCGCACCCACGCGGTGCCGTCCGGTTCCAGGCCGACGGTCGCGTGCCGACGGGAGACGTTGTCGTGGCGGGCCAGCAGGCCGCGCGTCGTGCGGGCGGCCGGAGCCCGCCCGAGGAGCAGGGTGCCGCCCGGGGCCACGGTGCGCTCCACCGCGCCGAACCGGATCCGCAGGACGGTGGTGGGGAGATCGCGGCGGGTCGCCCGCGCGTCCGCGGCGGCGGTACGGGACGGCCGCGCGTCGCCCAGCAACCGCTGGCAGACCACGCACACCTGATTGGTCGGCACGGGGACCGGAGCCCCGCAGTGCGGGCAGACCAGGGGGCCCTCCTCCTGGTCTGCCCGCTCCTCTTGGTCCTCCTCGGCCGGGTCGTCCTCGCCCACCGTCCCCGGGGCCCCGGGCGGCGGGTGACGGACGACGACGGGACGGCTGAGGTTCCCGGAGCACCCCCGGCAGACGAGGTCGTCCTCCTCCGCCACCAGACCGCAGATCGAGCAGATCAGCTGCGCCACGACACTTCTTCCATGGTGATGCCGGCCGACCGGAGCCGGGCGCCCAGGCGGTCCATGTCGTCCCGTCGGGGAACGCCGATGAACCAGATGCGGCCGTCGGCCACCGCGACCTGCATGGGCGGCGGTCCGGCCGGACCCGTTCCCTCGTACCGCTCCCGCCCGAGAGCGGTCAGCGCGGTCAGCCGCTGGTTGCTCGACCCCCTCCACCGCAGGCCGGGGGTGTTGAGGCGCTCGACGTACGGACCGGTGAGCACCGCGTCGCACCGGTCGAGCAGCGCGGAGTGCTCCTTCCTCAGCCGGGCGAGGGAGTACCCGCTGTAGACGAGCACGTCCAGGGGCGCGGACCGCTCGCGGCGCCAGGCGTGCACCCGGTCGAGGAGCGCGGCGAGCGCCTCCGGCTGCTGGAACGGCTCGCCCCCCGAGATCGTGATCCCGTCGAGCGGGTCGGGCAGGCCGGTGAGCCAGGAGTGGACCGCCGCCACGTCCACGAGCGTGCCGGGATCGGTCGCCCAGGTGTCCTGCGAGACGCACCCGGCGCAGCCGATCGTGCAGCCCTGCGTCCAGATGCCCGCCCGGGTCCCGGGACCCAGCGAGGTCACCGGATAGTGCGCCTTGTTCAGCATCAGCCCGACGGGACCGGGGGAGACGGGGGAGCCCGGTGAGACGGAGGGGGGCGGAGGGCTCGGGGAGGCTGAGGGGGCCGGGGGGTTCGGGGAGGCGGGGGAGTTCGGGGAGGCCGTCATGCCAGCTCCACGGAGACGATGTCGCCCTCGCGCCGCAGACCGGTCACCCGGACGTGGGCGCCCGCCGCCGGGTCGCGGTCGAACAGGGCACGGGCGAGGGGGTTGACGAACTGCGATTCCAGGGCGGTGCCGATGCCCCGGCCGCCCATGCGCGGGTTGCCGGTGCAGCGCTCCCGCAGGGCGGCCCGGACCTCGGGGTCCACCTCCAGGACGACGCCCTGCTCCTCGCGGACCCGGGAGACGATGTTGTCGAGCTGGAGGTCGAAGATGCGGGCGGCCGCCTCGGGGCCGATGAAGTCGAAGACCACGATGTTGTCCCCGAAGCGGTTGAGCAGCTCCGGCCGGCCGAGGACCCGGGTGAAGTGGTCGTCGACCGCCGCCTTCACGCGCTCCTCGATCTCCTCGTACGGCATGCCGGGGCGGACGTGGGACACGAGCCGTCCGCCGCCGTCCTCCACGGTCATGCCGAGGTTGGAGGTGAACACGAGGACGGACTCGGAGAAGTGCACCGTCGAGCCGCGCCCGTCCGTCAGCCGGCCGTCCTCCAGGATCTGCAGGAACTTGTCCAGGATCCGCGGATGCGCCTTCTCGATCTCGTCGAAGAGGATCACCCGGAACGGCTGTCGGCGCACCGCGTTGGTCAGTTCGCCGCCCGCCTCGAACCCGACGTATCCCGGCGGCGCCCCGATCAGCCGGTCCCCGGCGTGCTCCGAGGAGAACTCGCTCATGTCGAAGCGCAGGTAGGCGGACTCGTCCGCGAAGATCAACGACGAGACGGCCTTGGCCAGTTCCGTCTTTCCCACGCCCGTGGGACCGGCGAAGAACAGCACGCCGCGCGGCCGGGCCGAGGACCTGGACTGCTGCGCACCGGACAGCCCGAGCGCCGCCCGCTTCAGGATGTCGAGGGTCTTGGTGACGGCCTGCGGCTGTCCGACGACGCGGCGCGGGATCGAGTGCTGGCCGTCCGTGATCCGCTTGCGGAGGTACTCCCGCTTCCAGGGGTTGTCCATGACGCCGAGCTTGTAGACGCGGATCGCGTCCGGAAGCTCCGTCATCGTCAGGCCGCGGTCCCGGGCCAGCCGGGTGACCTCGATCATCGCCTGCAGGGTGAGTCCGTCCGTCTGGGCCGCGAACGCGTCGCACGCCTCGGCCGCCCGCGCGTCCGCGTCGAGGTCCGTGACGCCGAAGGACTTCATCAGCAGGCGCGCGGTGGTCTGGCGGTCGCCCAGGTCCGGGGCCGGCAGCCCGATGGACCGGATCTGGTCGTTGCCCGAGGTGAGCCAGGCCGGCAGGTCGCCCTCCCGGTCCGCCAGCCAGATCACCGGGTTGTACAGCGGGGTCGTACGGCCGTCCGGCGCGCCGACCGGGACGGCGATCCGGGAGAGCCGGGCGCAGAACCTGAAGAAGTCCCGCTCGTTCGGCTCCATCTCCGTCGCGCCGCGCGCGATGCGGGAGGCGTCGTCGATCGCGAGCGCCGCACGGATCCGCAGCGCGGGGCGGGCCAGTTCGGCCATCAGCGTGCGCAGCGCCTCCAACGAGGGGAGCGTCCCCGGTCGCGGAAGGCGGGGGAGCAGCCGGGCCGCGGCCGCCTCGGCCCGCTCGGTCTCCTCCGCCGTGGCGGTGGCCGGCAGGTGCACCCTGAGTCCGTCCACGGGGTCGTGCACGAGCAGGCAGGCGTAGCCGCTCGTGCGGAGCGTCTCCCAGAGCAGGTCCGGCAGCGACAGCAGACGCGGGCGCGCGCCGCCCGGCTCCCGGACGAGGAAGCTGTCGTGGCGGTTCCCCCACAGCACGAACTGCGCGTGGACGGGCAGGGTCGCCTCGAACTCCCTGATGAACGGCGGTCCCGCGGCCGGCGGGACGCTGCCGGGCGCGCGCGTGTCCTCGACGGACAAAGACCCCTCCTCGTGTCGCCGGCCCATGGTCCGGACCCCTGTCGTCCCTACGGACGGATCACCGCTCGCGCTCCCGGTACCCGGGCCGGGCCCGCGGACCCGGCGCGGTCGGGGCGGCCACCACGGGCACGGGAACCCGCCCGGGCGGAACCGCGACCTGGACGTCCGTCTTCAGCCCCGCCTCCGCCAGGCGGCCGCGCAGTGCGTGGAAGTCCCGGCACCACTGCTCCTCGCGTTCGACGTCGACGTGCGCGTCGTCGTCGCCGCGTCCGGCGGCGGTGCGCACCACGGCGGTGCGCAACTGGCCACCCTGCCGGTCGACGGCCAGGTTGACCGCGTGCTCGGGCCACTCGCTCCGCGACAGGCGCAGGACGCCGTCGGCCACGGTGAGCGTCTCGAACCCCTCGCCGACCTGGTAGCCGAGGTCGACGAGGGCGTCGGTCACCGTGTTGACCACGTACCGCCGCTCGGCCTGCGCCTCGGCCGCGGTCCGGCAGTCGGCCGCCCGCCGGCGCAGCGACTCGTCGAGCGCGCGGCGGCCGGAGGCGACCTCCGTGAGCAGGGTCCGCACGGAGTCCACGTCCGCTTCCCCGACGCCTTCGACATTCTCGACGTTCTCGATGTCTTCGATCTCGTGGAGGAGCCCGATCGCCTCGGCCGCCTCGTGCCGCGCGGTCTCCGCGGCCGCGTTGGCGCGCTGGACCCGGAGCCTCGTCTCGGTCAGCCAGGTGCGTGCCTCGTCGAGGGTGGCCGCCGCGGCCACCCGCGCCGCGGCCGTCCGGGCATCCGCGCGACGGTCCTCGGCGCAGTCGGGGAGGAGGCGCGAGAGGACTCGGGCCAGGGCCTGTCCGACGTCCTCGCGCGCGGCCTCGTCCCCGTCCCGGGGGCCGTCGGCGCCGGAGGGCTCCCCGGGGGAGGCCTCCGGGCGGTCCGCGAACAACTCGGCGGCGTCGACCGGGCGGCGCCCGGCGGTGTGCCCGCTCATGTCGGCGAACAGTTCCGTCGCGAGGGCGCGGGCGGTCCGTTCCCGCAGTTCCCGCTCCGCGCCGGCCAGCGCGCCGTCGGTCTCGGCGCACCAGGTCTCCAGCTCGGACGTGGACTGCGTCCCGAGGACGAGCGGCTCGGGAACGCGTACGGAGACGGCGGCGCCGTACTGCTTCCCGCGCTCCTCCCGGGCCAGGGAGAGCGCCGCGATCCGCGCGTTGCGCGTCTTCACCCCGCGCACGGCCGCGTCCCGGGCGGCCGCCGCCCGGAGGGCCGCCTCGCGGGCGGCCTCCTGACGGCGCCGCGTGGCCTCGCGCACCGCCGAGTCGCGCACGGCCGCGCGCAACTCGGCGGCGGTGAAGGACTGGTCGAGCTGGTACGCCGTGCATTTGGGCCCGCTCATCGCTCCCCCAGACTCTGTGTCCGCTGTGACTGGTGTGCCGTACGCCAATCCCGGTACCGGGCGAGCGCCCAGAGCCCGTACCCCGCCCCGATCACGAAGGGGACCGGTGACCACGCCCGCAGGGTGACGATCGCCCAGATCGCGGTGCCGAGCGCCAGGTAGAGGAGACAGCCCCCGCCGCAGGCGATCGTGCTCCTCCGCAGGGGCTGCAGCTGCGTCGCCAGCGCTCCCTGCCGGTCGGGCAGCCGACGGCGGAGGCCGGCGAGACGGGACCGGAGGGACCACCCCGGGTGGTAGTCCCCGCCGAGCCCCGCCGCCAGCGCCAACTCGCAGGCGAGCGGAATCCCGCAGGTCACCGTCGCGGCGGGGACGAACCGTCCCAGGAACTCCCCCTCGCCGATCAGGGCGCCCAGGACCAGCGGAAGACCGACCGGCAGGGCGAACAGCAGGGCCACTCCGCCGAGGGCGCGCAGCACGGCCTCCCCGGTGCCGGCCCGCCGGTGCTCCTCGGAATCCCGCCACTCGTGCCGGTGGGCCGTCGCCGCGGCCGCGTGGGCGCGGCGCAGGTCCTCCAGGCGACGGGCCTCGGCGACGGCGGCCGGAAGGGCGCGGGTGGCCGCCAGATGGCGGACGGGGTCCCCGCCGTCGGCCAGCAGCGCGTCGAACCAGCCGGTCCTGCCCCGGACGGACGCCGCGGCGGACTCGACCCGCTCGCGCAACGCCCGTGCCCAGTCCGGGGCCACCGCGACGGCCAGTGCCTCCACCCGGATATCGGACCCCACGAGTTCTCGCCGGACCCTGGTCGGCAACGCGGTCGACCTCCGCAGCTCGTCCCACCGGGCGTTCAGGTCGCGCCACCGCCGGTCGACGTCGGCGAGCTGTCCGGCGCCCTCGCCGAACGTCGCGAGGGCGGCGACCAGATCGCCCGCGTACAGTTCGTCGACGAGCTCGCGCGCGGCCCGGCGTGCGTCGTCGTCATGCGGCGACGAGGCCTGTTCGGCGAGGGCGAGCAGGTCCTCGGGAAGCATGCGCCTGCCGCGGTAGACGGGCGGCATCGTCGGGTCGAGCCAGTGCAGCAGCCGCAGCAGCTTCGCGTCCGGGGCGTCGGGGCCGGGCAGGTGGACGTCGACCAGGTCCACCAGGTCTTCGAGGTCGTCGTACTCGGGATCCTCGAACTGCGCCAGCCAGTTGCGCAGTTGGCGCCACCCCTGACTGGGGTCGTCCCGGTCTCCCATGGAGACGAAGAACCGGCGCGCGGCGGTCTCCCAGTCCGCTGCCAGGGCCCGGGCCAGCTCCGCCTTCTCCGTGTGCTTCACGCCCTTGAACTGCAGGGGCCTGCGACCGGTGGCGCCCGCCGGCCGCGTGCCGGGAGGGGGCGGCTCCTCCGGCACCTCCGGGGACCCGCCCCCGATCCACCCGCGGACCTCGGCGGCGCCCCAGCGGCGCCCCGGGTCCCGGACCAGCAGCCCGCCGCACAGCAGCCGCACCCGCTCGTCCGGCACGTCCGACACGTCGACCGGCCGCGTCGCCAGGTGATGCCGGACCGCCTGCTCGGACAGGCCCTCGAACGGGGCGCGACCGGTGGCCAGTTGCCGGGCGATCGCCCCCACGGCCCACCAGTCCTGCGAGCCCGAGACCTCCGCGCCGAACACGTACTCCGGGGCCGCGTACGCCAGCGTCCCGAACACGCGCTGCGTGAACCGGGACGTCGCGTCCAGCGATTTGCTCACGCCGAAGTCGGCCAGCGCCAGCTCCAGCGGCTCCCTGTGGCGGAGGAGCACGTTCGACGGCTTCAGGTCGCCGTGCACGATCCCCGCGCCGTGCAGATGGGCCACCGCCGCCGTCAACTGGGAGACGACCTCGGACAGGACGTCCGGCGCCACCGGGGTCCCGGTGGCGACCAGGTCCTCCAGCGATCCTCCGGGGAGGTACTCCGACACCTCGAAGTCACGCCCGTCCGAGAAGCCCGTCTCGATCACGCGCGCCACGTGGCTGCTCTCCAGCCCCCGCAGGCGCTCCCAGACCTCCGGTGCGACCCGGACCCCGCGGCGGTACACCTTCGCGACGAACTCGGCCCCCGTGGCGTCGCGGACGAGCAGCACATCCGCCTCGCGGCCCTGGTGGGGCAACTCCCGCACCACCGCGAACCGTTCGGCCAGGGCCGAGGGTAATCGCAGCAGGGCCCGGGCCTCTCCGCCGCCGTCACGAAGCGTCACGGCGGCGTCGGGCTCCCCTCCGCCGGAACCCGCGTCGTCACGACGCGTCACATCGGCTGCCGAAGCCCACTCTTCCAAACCGTCACCCCCCGCGGCGGGATTCTATCCGGCCGGGTCTTGCGTCCAGGTGGCCAAAGAGAGAAATGGTCTTCCGCATCACCGGGGGCGGACGGGGGTACGGCCGGGGGTCACGGCTCCGGGGTCGCGTCCGGCGCCCGCCGCGCGCGCGTCAGCCGGTCGAGGTCCGCCGCGCTCACCGGGGCCGCCCCCGTGAGGGTGCCGACCAGCGCCTGGGCGAGGACGGTCGCGGAGCCGAGCCGGGCGTCCTCGCGCTCGTCGCCGGTGACCTTCCCGATGACGGCGTCCCGGACCGCGTCCGAGACGGCGGGGTCCCCGAACAGTTCGGGGAAGGACAACGCCGTCATGCAGACGCCCACGTTGGCGGAGAGGATCGCCTGACCGGCCAGCTCGGGGCTCATGCGCAGGCGCCCGGCGTCGCGGCAGCGCTCCACGGCCTTCAGGAGGATCGCCTGCGCCTCCTTGACCGCCTGCGGCTTGGCGTCGCCCGTCGGCGTGAACATCAGGCGGTAGAGGTGCGGGTTGCGCAGCGCGAACGCGACGTGGCTGTCCCAGGCCGTGCTCAGGTCCGCGACCGGGTCCTCGGTGAGCGGATTGCGCCGCTTCTCGGCGAGGAAGCGCGCGAAGCCGATGTCGGCCACCGCCGTGAGCAGCCCCTGCTTGTCGCCGAACTGGCGGTAGATCTCGGGCATGCCCACCTTCGCCCGGTCGCAGATGGCCCGGGTCGAGATGGCCAGCGCGTCCTTGGTGGCGAGCAGTTCCCCGGTGGCTTCCAGGATGCGCTCTCGTGCCGTCGACATGGCCCCCACGATAACAGCGCTAACACCGCGGACCTGGGCGGATTCCGTGCCGGGAGGCCTGTGGGCGCGCGCCGCCCCACGCGTGTTATCGACGCTAACTAACTGTGTTAGCGTGTGAAACATGCCCGGGGTCGACGTGCCCGGGCCGCCCCGCCGTCCGCGACGAAAGGAACCGCCATGACCGTGTCCACCACCCTGCGCGATGTGATCGGCCTGCCCCAGGAGCTGCCGCGCCTGGGCGAGTCGGCGCTGATCATGATCGACTTCCAGAACACCTACCGCACCGGCGTCATGCGGCTCGACGGCGCGGAGGAGGCCCTGGCCGCCGGCGCCCGGCTGCTCGCCGCCGCCCGCGCCGCGGGCGCCCCGGTGGTCCACGTCGTCAACGACGGCGGTGAGGGCACTCCGTACGACATCCGGGCCGAGATCGGCTCGATCAGCGACGAGGTCGCCCCGGCCGAGGGCGAGAAGGTCGTCGTCAAGCAGTTCCCCAACGCCTTCCACGCCACGGACCTGGAGGAGACCCTCAAGGGGCTCGGCGTGGGCGGCGACCTGGTCGTCGCCGGCTTCATGACCCACATGTGCGTCCTCTTCACCGCCCAGGGCGCCTTCAACCTCGGCTACCGGCCGACCGTGGTCGCCGAGGCCACCGCCACCCGCCCCCTGGAGGCGCCGTCCGGCGCCGCCCTGACGGCGGAGGCCCTCCAGGCCGCGAGCCTCACGACGGTCCGGGACCTGTTCGGCACGGTGGCCCGCACGGTCGACGAGCTGGTCGCCCCGGCACCCGTCGGGTGACCCCGGAGGACGGCCCGGCCGCACCCGACCGGGGCCCGGAGGGCGGCACTTCCGGCTTCTGGCGGGCCCGACCGGGGTCGGGAGGGCGGCACCTCCGGCTTCGGCGGCACCTCCGGCTTCGGCGGGCCCGACCGGGGTCCGGAGGAGGGCACTTCCGGCTTCGGCGGGTTCGGCCGCGCCTTCGGCACCCGGAGTTCACCCGAGGTGTGCCTGGAGAGCGCCTGGTGCTCGGTTGCGGGTCGCCCGCCTCGGCGGTAATGGCGGTCGGCCCGTGACGACCCCTCCGGGCCTCCCCGTGCCGTGCCCCCTGGAGGACGTGTGCCCCCCGCCGTCGAGGCCGCCCGCGCCGAGGACGAGACCGTACGCGACGAGGCGGAGCGGCACCGCGGCGACGAGCGGCGGCGGTTCGCGGTCCTGCGGGCCCCGGTCGCCGCCGCCCTGCTCACCGCGGTGCTGTTCTGCCTCGCCACCCGGCTCTCCCGCACGTACCCCTTCGGCCCGGTGACCCGGAACACCGTCGACCTCGGCCAGCAGTACCTGCCGTTCCACGCCTACTGGCGGGCCTTCCTGCTCGGCGAGACGCACGGGGACGCCTTCCTCAACTGGAACTCCGGCTTCGGCTCCAACTTCCTCGGTGACATCGGCACGTACCTGAGCAGCCCCTTCGACCTGCTGGTCGTGCTCTTCCCGGCGGACCGCGTCGAACTCGCGCTGTACGTCGTCACCGCCGCCAAGATAGCCGCCGCGGCGGCCGCGATGGCGCTGCTGCTGCCGCGGCTGCGCCCCGGCCCGTGGCCGGTCGCCGCCGTGCTCGGCACCGCGTACGCCCTCTCCGGCTGGACCCTCGACCACGGCGCCACCGTCCCGATGTGGCTCGACGGGCTCGTCGCCCTCCCGCTCCTCTGCCTGGTCGGCGAATGGGCCCGCGCCGGCCGCCGCCCCGTCCTCGGCCCCCTCGTCGTCGCCCTGGCCTGGATCGCCAACTTCTACACCGCGTACATGGCGACGCTCGGCGCCGCCGTCGTCCTCGCCGTCCGCCTCCTCACCGCCGAGGAGACCGCCGACGCCCGCCGGCGCCTCGCCGGGATGCTGCGCGCCGCCCGGAGCGTCCTCATCGGCATCGGGCTCGCCGCGCCGCTCGTCACGGTCGTCTTCCTCGCCACGAAGGTCGCCGACCCCACCCCCGTGACCGTCTTCGCGCCGGCCCCCTGGACGGACGTCCTCGCCCGGTTCCTGCCCGCCACCCGAAGCGTCGACAGCCCCGCCCTCTCCATCGGCACGCCCGCCCTCGCCCTCGCGCTGACGCTGCCCTTCAACCGGGCCGTCGCCCCGCGCGTCCGGGCGGGCTGGACGGCCGCGATCGTCCTGGTCGCGCTCTCCCTCCAGTGGGAGCCCACGCATTTGCTGTGGCACGCGGGCGCCTCGCCCAACGGCATTCCGTACCGTCAGGCCTTCGTCCTGTGCGGCCTGCTGCTCATCGCCGCCTGGTTCTCCATCGCCCGGGGCGTGCCCCGGCCGACCGCGCTCCTCGGGGGCGTGGCGCTGCTCGGCGCCCTGGCGTGGGCGGCCCGGGGGAGCGTCGACATCGACGGCTGGACCTTCCCGACCTCCGGCGCGGCCGCGCTCCTCGCGCTCGCCGCCGTCCCCCTCGCCCTGGCCGCCGACCGCCGGAGCCACCCGCGGGTGCCGCCGGACCGGGCGCTCCGCGCGCGCGTGCTCCCCGCCCCGGCCCGCGACGGCCGGAACCTCGCGCGCGTGCTCCCCGTCCTGGCCGTGGTCCTGCTCGTCGCCGCGCAGGCGGGCGAGGCGGCCGTCAGCGGGAAGCGGATCGAGGAGCAGCGGCGGAGCGAGGTCGCCTGGTCGCCCCGGATCGGCCCCTGGCAGACGACCGCCGCGGCCGAGACGGCCCGCGCGGACGCCTGGCCCCGGTACCGCACGGACCCCGGCGAGGTGCCCGGAGGCAACGACGTGCTGCTCGTCGGAGGACAGGGCGCCGACTACTACAGCAGCCTCACCTCTGACACGACCTCCCGGACCCTGGCCTCCCTCGGCTTCGGTCACTACGCGAAGGGCCGGCACCCGGTCAGCCTCGACAACCCCGTCACGGACGCCCTCTTCTCCATCGGCACCCGGTTGCGCTCGGAGCCCGCGGAGCCCCTGCGGCAGGACGCCGCGCCCCGCGCCACGGTCACCGCCACCACCACCCCCGTGCCGCCCCTGGTCACCGTCCGCCCGCCGGGGCGGCCGGCCACGCACCCCGGGGACTCGGCCTTCGCCCGGCAGGAACGCCTGCTCGGCGCCGACGTGTACGAGCTGCCCGCCCCGCGTCGCACCGGACGCGCCCTCACCGCCCGCTGCCCCGCGGGCTCCCAGGTCTGGTTCTGGGCGCCCGAGTACAAGGGCACGGCGACCCTGGCCGGGCGGGGGCCCGTGGAGTTCGACGGCAGGCCGCCCGCCGTCCGCGCCCCCATGCGGGCCCTCGGCACCGTCCCGGGCTCCGGCGCCGTACGGATCGAGCTGCGGCCCGAGGGCAAGCTGCGGCTGCCCCGGCAACCGGTCGGCTGCCTGGTCGGCGCCCGGCTCGACTCCGCGGTGCGGCGGCTCACCGCCGACGGCGCCACGCGCGTGCGTGCCACCGGACACACCGTCACGGCCGAACTGCCGCCGGGCAGCAGGGGCATCGCGGTCCTCGCCGCACCGCGCGTCTCCGGCTGGCGCTGCGCCGCCGGTGACGCGGACGCCCGCCCCGCGCGCGCGTACGAGGGCCTCGTCGCCGTCCCCCTCGACGGGCGGGCGAGCACCGTCAGCTGCTCCTTCCGGCCGCCGGGACTGAAGCTCGGCGGCGCCGTCGGCGCGGCGGCGCTCCTCGCGCTCGTCGTGACGTGGCTCCCGAGCCGCCGACGGACCCGCCGGTGACGGGGTTTCCGCCGGAGACGACAAGAGTTCACCCGGAGTGCACGCACGGCTCGTTCGCCGGGAGGAGTCGGCCGTTACCGTGCCCGCCGTAACGGTGTTGAATTGTTCGAATCAGTGTGGGGATCCCGAGTGCCGAAACTGTCCGTCGTCGTGCCGTTCCACAATGTCGGGGCATACGCGCCCGACACCTTGCGCAGTCTCGCGAACAACGCGGATCCGGAATTCGAGTTCCTGCTGATCGACGACTGCTCGACGGACGACACCCCGGAGATCCTCGACCGCTGGCGGGGCCGCCTGCCGAACGCCACCGTCATCCGGCACGAGACGAACCGGGGCGTCGCCCAGGCCCGCAACACCGGAATCGACGCGGCGCGCGGCGACTACCTCACGTTCCTCGACGGCGACGACTGGTACGCGCCCGGCCACCTGAGCGCCGCCGTGGCCGGGATCTCCCGCCTGGGCTGCGATTTCGCCCGCACCGACCACGTCCTCTCGGAGGGCCGCAAACGGCAGATCCGCTATGCCCCGGCCAAGCGGCGCGACACCGTGATGGACCCCAGGGACGGAATCTCGCCGGCCAGCATGGTGACGATGGTCGACTATCCCTTCGTCCCCTTCGGCATTTACAGCGGACGTCTCTTCGAGAAGGGGGAATCCCGCTTCGAGACGTCCCTGAGGACCGCCGAGGACCGGCTCTGGATCTGGCGGCTCCACCTCAAGGCGCGCACGTTCGCGGCGCTCTCCCTGCACGGCGTCTTCTACCGACGGGGCGTCACCACCTCGCTCACCCAGATCACCGACAACCGGCAGCTGGACTTCATCCCCTCGTACGACCTCCTGCTCGACGACGTCTCCCGGGACGCGGAGGCCGACCGCTTCCTCCCGAAGGCGGTCCGCACCTACTGCGCGATGATCGCCTTCCACACGGGGAAAGCGGCCACGTACGAGCCCGCCGTCGCCGCGCGGCTGCGGGCCGACGTCCGCGACGCCCTGCACCGCATGCCGCAGGAGGTCCTCGACGAGACCCTCGCCACCATGGACACCCCGCGCAGCACCCTCCTCCGGAGCCTGCGCGACACCGGAAGGACCGCCTGACCCATGGCCCCCGACGCCGCAGCCCCCGACCTGCCGGTCCAGATCTTCCAGGTGTCCACCCTGTACGGCGCGGCCACCCTCGCCGCCGCGCTCGACGCCGGACAGTTCGGCCCCCGCGACTCCGCCCGCAGGCTCCTGCTGATCTCGCACAACGCCGAGATCCCGGAGACCGCGCTGCGCCTGGAGACCATGACCGGGTACGAGCGGATCGCCGCCCGCTTCGACGGCACCCTCGACTGGAACGAGACGATCCACCCGTACCACCCCGCCGCCTGGGCCCCCCGCCCCGAGGAGGCCCCGCTCTGGCAGCGCGTCCTGCGCACCGCCTGGGACCTGGGCGCCGGCCCGGTCGAGCTGATCGTCGAATCCATCCAGGTCAACCCGGCCAAGGCGCTCGCCGGCGCCTTCCCCGAGAGCACCGTGCACGTCTACGCCGACGGTCTGATGAGCTACGGCCCGACCCGCTCCGACCTCGCGCAGTCGATCGCCTGCCGCATCCGCCGCGTGCTCCACCTCGACCTGGTGCCGGGCCTCCGCCCCCTCCTCCTGAGCGAGTACGGGGTCGAGCCCGAACTCGTCCCCGACACCGCCTTCCGCGCCGTCCTCGCCGAGCTCGCCGAGGAGGCGGCCGACGACCCGCGGATCGCGCGGGCGGCCGCCGCCGGGCCGACGGCCCTGCTGCTCGGCCAGTACCTCGCCGCCCTCTCCCTGCTCACCCCGGAGGAGGAAGAGGAACTGCACGTACGGATGCTGCGCGGGGCCGCCGCGGCCGGCCACCGGTCGGTGGTCTTCAAGCCGCACCCGACCGCGCCCGCCCGCTACTCCCAGGCCCTGGACGAGGAGGCCGCGCGGAGCGGCGTGCGGCTCACGGTCCTCGACGGGCCGCTGCTCGCCGAGACCTTCTACGAGCGCTGCCGGCCCGCGCTCGTCGTCGGCTGCTTCTCCACCGCGCTGCTCACCGCCGCCGTCTACTACGGCGTCCCCGTCGCGCGCGTGGGCACCGCCGAGGTCCTCGAACGGCTCACCCCCTTCGAGAACAGCAACCGCGTCCCGCTCACCGTCGTCGACCACCTGGTCGCGGACCTGGAGGGCGGCGAGGAGCCCGCCGTGCCCGGACCGGCCCCGGCCTCGCTCACGCCCCTGGTCAGGGCCGTCGGCTACTGCATGCGCCACAAGGCCCACCCGGGGCTCCGCGAGGAGGCCGCCGCCTTCCTGGCGGAGCACCACGCCGACCCCCGCACCGCGCACCACTTCACCGCGGAACGGCTGACCCAGCTCGGCCTCCCGGGCGGCGGCCCCGCCCCGGAGCGGACCGGCGCGTCCCGGCTGCGCCGCGGCCTGGCCCGGAGCCGACGCGGCTGAGCCGTGCCCGGCGGGCCCGGGCCGGCCCCGCCCGCCGGGGGCCGGTGCCGCCGGCGCTCACTGCCCGGCGGACCTGACCAGGGTGAAGACCGCGCCCTCCGGGTCCGCCACCAGGGCGAGCCGGCCCGCCGTGCCCTCGCGCGGCGGACGCAGCACCCGACCGCCGAGCTCCAGGACCAGCTCCGCTGCCGCGTCCGTGTCGGCGACCTCGAAGTACGTCATCCAGTGCGGGCCCCGGTCCCGGGGGAGGGCGTTGCCGATGCCGTGCAGCGAGGCCACCGGGTCCCCGGCCACGTGGAGCGTCGCGTAGTCGTGGTCGGCCGAGACGACCGGCTTCACCTCGTAGCCGAAGACCGAGCGGTAGAACTTGCCGACCGAGGACGTCTCGTACGTGAGGAGCTCGTTCCACACCGGCGTCCCCGGCGGTCCCGCCGTCGCCGTGCCGTGGTGCGCCTCCGCCTGCCAGACGCCGAAGACCGCGCCGGACGGGTCGGAGCAGATGACCAGACGGCCCGCCTCGCCCGCGTCCAGCGGGCCGACGGCGACCGTGCCGCCGCAGCAGCGGATGTCCTCGGCGGTCTCGTCGGCGTCCGCCGTGGCCAGATAGGGGGTCCAGGCGATCCGCAGGTGCCGGTCGGGCGGCAGTTGGCCGATGCCGGCCACCTCCTCGCCGCCGAGCAGCGCGCGCACGTACGGGCCGAGCTGCTGCGGACCGGGGACGAACTCCCAGCCGAAGAGGGCGCGGTAGAACTCCTGCGTGGCGTCGATCCCGTGCACCATCAGGCTCACCCAGCAGGGTGTGCCGGGCGGGCGCGGAGTCGCCTCGGTCATCGTCACCCTCTCCTCGGACCGTCGTCGTGGCCGTGCTCCGTCCGATGGTGACATCGACGGGGGCACGACGTGCCCAGGCCACACCGGACGTGGCGCGATCCCGTCGGAGGTCGCCGGGGCCGTCCCCCGCGGCCGTGCGGCTGCGCGAGGATGGCTCCCATGAAGCCCATCATCTCCGCAAGCGAACTGCTGAGCGAGTCGGCCGGGGTCCGGCCGCCGGTCCTCCTGGACGTCCGCTGGACGCTCGGCGGCCCGCCCGGGCGGCCCGCCTACGAGGCCGGTCACCTTCCCGGCGCGGTCTACGTCGACCTGGACGCGGAACTCGCGGGGCCGCCCGGGAGCGGCGGCCGCCACCCGCTGCCCGATCCGGAGGCCTTCGGGGCCGCGATGCGCCGGGCGGGCGTCTCGGCGGACCGGCCGGTCGTCGTCTACGACGGGGGCCTCGGCTGGGCCGCGGCCCGTGCCTGGTGGCTGCTCCGCTGGGCGGGCCACCCGGACGTGCGGGTCCTGGACGGGGGCCTGGCGGCCTGGACGGGAGAGCTCACGGAGAAGGTCCCCACCCCGGAGCCGGGCGACTTCCGGCCGGAGCCGGGCGCCCTGGAACTGCTCGACGCCGACGCGGCCGCGGCGCTGCCCGGTGCGGGCCTGCTCCTGGACGCGCGGGCGGCCGAGCGCTACCGGGGCGACGTGGAGCCGATCGACCGGGTCGGCGGACACATCCCGGGCGCGGTCTCGGCTCCCACGACGGAGAACGTCGACGCCGGGGGCCTCTTCCTGGGGGCCGACGCCCTGCGGGACCGCTTCACCGCGCTCGGCGCGACCGGGGACGCCCCGGTCGCCGTCTACTGCGGCTCGGGCGTCTCGGGCGCCCACGAGGTGCTCGCCCTGGAGATCGCGGGTATCCCCGCGGGCCTCTACGCCGGTTCCTGGTCGGAGTGGTCCTCGGACCCCGCCCGCCCGATCGCCACGGGCCCGGACCCGCGCTGAGCCCGTACGGCGGGGCCCGCGCCGCCGGGCGACGCGGGCCCCGCCGTCCCCACACGGGGGACGGCCCCGCGCCCCGTGCACGCGGGCGCGTACGGCCGTCAGTCCTGCTTCTTCCTGCGGGTTCCGAAGACGATCTCGTCCCAGCTTGGCACGGCGGCGCGGCGGCCCGGGCGGACGCCGTCCGCCTCGGCCTGGCGGTCCGTGGCACCGTGCAGGCGGTCACGGTGGCCCGAGACCGCGCGGGGCATCAGGACGTCGGCGTAGGCCGAGCCCGCGCCCGCCGAGGCGGCCGGGGCCGGCGGCTCCTCCGCCTCCGCCTCCTCCGAGGGCTCGCTGTCCGGCTGCTCGGGCACGACCATGTCGCCGCGGAAGCTCGGCACGGCCTCCAGGAGGCTCGTCAGCGAGTCCCGCTCCCGCTCCTCCTCCGGCTCGACGGGCGCGGGAGCCCGCTCCAGCTGCCGGTCGGAACGGTCGATCTGGCGGTCCAGGGCCCGGTCGAGCGGCCTGTCCCGGGGCAGCCGGGCGATGCGCGGCACGAAGGGGAAGCTCGGCTCCGGCGCGGCGGCGATCGTGTCGTCCGTCTCGCCGATCAGGGCCCGTGCCTCGTCGTCCACGGCCTGGACCAGCCGCCGCGGCGGGTCGTACGTCCAGCTGGCCGTGTGGACCTCGCCCGCGACCCGGTAGACGAGCAGCACCTCCCAGGTGCCGTCGTCGCGCCGCCAGGAGTCCCACTGCACGGTGTCCTTCTCGGCGCCGCGCAGCAGCAGTCGCTCCTGCACCGCCTCGCCGAGCTGCGGGCCGCTGTTCTCCCCGGGCCTGCGGACCGGGGTCTTGCGGGCGCGCTCGGCCATGAAGGCGCGCTCGGCGAGCACGGGGCCCTCGAAGCGCCGTACGCGGTCGACGGGGATGCCGGCGAGCTGGGCGACCTCCTCGGCGGAGGCACCGGCTCGTATCCGCGCCTGGATGTCGCGGGGGCGGAGGTGGCTCTCCACCTCGATCTCGATCTGGCCGAGGCGCGCGCGGTCGTTGCGCACGGCGGCACGGAGCCGCTCGTCGATCGGAAGTGTGTACTCCGTGCTGTCAGCAGCCTTCAGCACCAGTCGTGTGCCGTCGTTGGAGACGGCCACGACACGCAGTTCGGGCATGGGGACCTCCCGGGTGGTGCCTGCCGACGTCACGTGCGTCGCTGCTTCCGCTAGTCGAGTGTGGCCTGCCCGGGTGCAGCCTGCCACTACCTTGCCGAGTTGCCCGGCGTGTCGGGCATGGACCCTGGAACGCCGTTATGGCACGGTTACCTGTTCGCTACCCGGAGTGACTGGCGGTCACTCTCTGCAGTCGGTTCCCGTGCGATGCCGCGGCGCCGCCGGTTCGAGCGCCGTGTCCGGCCCCCTCCCCTTGATCCCGGGCACCCGTGAGGGCGTCCGGACCCAGGGTTCGTCAATGTACTCCATTCGGGCCACCTGGGTGGACCGGCGCGCCGCCCAACTTCTCGGGCGGTACGGGAGTTGAGTCTCCGTGATCTTCCCCCGTACGTGTCACTCTTCACAGAAACAGCAGAAACGGAACTATTCGCTTCTCCCGTTTGTCCCTTCTGGGTGCAAGGCGAACGGATGAGCCATCAGGGGTCGGAGATGCGTCACGGGCCGGAAATCGACGGGGACGAGCCGGGGGAGGGGAGGAAGAGCGGTGGAAGGATCGACCTGAGCGTGGCTCAGGTCTCCAGCAGTGCCCTGGCCGCGGTCATCGCCGCCAAACTCGCCTCGACCCTCGGCGTGTACGGCACGATCCTCGGCGCCGGTGTGATCAGCGTCATCGCGACCTGCGGCGGTCCGCTCTTCCAACAGCTCTTCAGGCGCACCGGCGAACAGGTCCGCGACGTGACCGCGGCCGCCAGGCCGAAGGCGCGACAGGTCCCGGTCCCGGCCGGGTCGCGGGACGACCGCACCCTCGTGTCGGGCACCCTCCAGGCTCCGCCACCGCCCGCCGGGGAGTTCGACGAGGAGTCCGCCGGGGAGTTCGGCGAGGCGACCACGCACGGCACCCGCGTCCGGGGCTGGAAGCGCCCGGCGATCGCCGCCGCCCTGGTCTTCGGCGTCACCATGGGCGGCATCACCGCCTACGAGCTGGTCGCCGGACAGGACTTCAGCGGCAAGCAGGGCACCACCACCTTCGGCTCCGTCGTCCGGGGCGGCGGAAGCACCGGCCGGGACGCGACCGACCGGGACCAGGAGCTCACGCCGCCGCCGTCGGGGACCGCCGACGGCACCGGGCGGCAGCGGAACGGCGCCGGCACCCCCACGACGGGGTCCACGCCGGCCCCGGGCGGCCGGGAGACCGGAACGGGAACGCCCTCGACGGAGCCCGCCCCCTCCGCCTCCGCCGGTGACGGGACGACGCCCGCCCCGACGCCGCCGCCCGCTCCGACGACGGAACCGACGCGGCCGACGGAACCGACGCGGCCGACCGCGCCGACCCGGGACCCGTCCACCGGCACGGGGCGGCCCGAGGTCCCCGTGGTCCCGGCGCCGACCGGGGCCGACGCCGGGACCGGCACGGGAGCCGGGTGACCGTCAGTCGCCCAGGACCCGGCGCAGGTAGTCGTTGGCGAACAGCCGGTCCGGGTCGAGCCGGTCGCGCAGCGCCGTGAACTCGGCGAAGCGCGGGTAGGCCTCGGAGAAGTAGGCGGCGTCACGGGTGTGGACCTTGCCCCAGTGGGGCCGGCCCCCGTGCGCCGTCATGATGCGCTCCACCGCGGTGAAGTACGCCTGGTGGGGCGTTCCCCTGTAGAGGTGGACGGCGATGTACGCGGTCTCCCGCCCCGAGGCCGTGGACAGCGCGATGTCGTCCGCCGGGGCCGTCCGCACCTCCACCGGGAAGCTCACCTTGAGCGGCGAGCGCTCGACCATCGCCTTGACCTCGCGCAGCGCGGCGACCGCCGCCTCGCGCGGAAGCGCGTACTCCATCTCCAGGAAGCGGACCCGGCGCGGCGAGGTGAAGACCTTGTACGGGACGTCGGTGTACGTACGGGCCGACAGGGCGCGGCTGGAGACCTTGGCGATCGACGGGATCACCGTCGGCACCGCGCGGCCCAGCGAGCAGGCGAGCTGGAAGACCCCGTTGGAGAGGAGCTCGTCCTCGATCCAGCCGCTGATCCGTCCGGGGGGAGCGGCGGGGCCCGCGCTGCGGTTGTTGCGCTTGGTGTTGCAGTTGTCCGTGTGGGGGAACCAGTAGAACTCGAAGTGCTCGTTCTCCGCGTGCAGCGCGTCGAACTCCGAGGTGACCCGGTCGAAGGTCATCGGCTCCTCGCGCGCGGTGAGCAGGAAGACCGGCTCCACCGCGAAGGTGATCGCCGTGACCACCCCGAGGGCGCCGAGGCCGATCCTGGCGGCCGCGAAGACCTCCGGATTCTCCTTCTCCGAACAGGTGAGCAGTTCGCCCGAGGCCGTCACCAGCTCCAGCTCGCGGATCTGCGCGGCGATGGACGCCGATTCGCGGCCCGTGCCGTGCGTGCCGGTGGAGGTGGCGCCGGCGACGGTCTGCTCCATGATGTCGCCCATGTTCGTGAGCGACAGGCCCTCCCGGGCCAGCGCCACGTTGAGCCGCTTCAGCGGCGTGCCCGACTCGACCGTCACGGTCATCGCGCCGCGGTCGATCCGCCGGATCCCGGTCAGCAGGCCCGGCCGGATCAGCACGCCGTCGGTGGCCGCGATCGAGGTGAAGGAGTGGCCGGTGCCGACCGTCTTCACCCGCAGGCCGTCCTCGGCCGCGCGGCGCACCGCCTCTGCGAGCTCCTCGGCCGAGGCCGGACTCACCTCGCGCACCGGGCGGGAGGTGACGTTCCCCGCCCAGTTACGCCACGGGCTGCCCGCCGTCCTGGCGCTCCCCGATCCCGCTGTTGTCGTCCCGCTCACGCTGCCCCTCCCGGTTCGGCACCGGCTTGCGCAGCCGGCGGTGTCCGAGGAGACCCACCACGACCGCGAGCGCGCCCGAGACGACGGGCACCACGTACCCCGCCTCGGCCCCCGACGCGTCGACCACCCAGCCGGCGGCCGAGGAGCCGAGCGCCACGCCGACCGCGAGCCCGGTACCCGTCCAGGTCATGCCCTCGGTCAGCTTGGTGCGCGGTACGTGCGCTTCGACGAGGGCCATGGTGGTCACCATCGTCGGTGCGATGGACAGGCCCGCGACAAAGAGCGCCACGGCCAGCAACGGCAGGTTCCCGGCCAGTAGGAGGGGGATCATACTCACGGCCATCGCACAGATGCCCAGGAGCCACCTGCGGGACGCCTCCCCCCTGAGGTGGAGCAGTCCGAAGACGGCGCCGGCCGCACCGGACCCCAGCGCGTAGACGGCCAGGACGAGACTCGCGGCGGCCTTCCGGCCCTGCTCCTCGGCGAAGGCCACGGTCACCACGTCCACCGAGCCGAAGATCGCGCCGGTGGCGACGAAGGCGAGGGTGAGGACCTGGAGGCCGCGGGAGCGGAGCGCGGAGGCGCCCCGGGCACCGTGCTGGGGGTGGGGGACCGGCTCGGTGGCGCGCTGCGAGGTCAGCCAGAAGACGCCGACGGCCAGGAACGCCCCGGCGAACAGCGGGCCGGCCTCGGGGAACCAGGCGGTCGACAGGCCGATCGAGAGGATCGGCCCGAAGATGAAGCACACCTCGTCGACGATCGACTCCCAGGAGTACGCCGTGTGCAGGCGCCGCTCCTCGCCCCGGTAGATCTCCGCCCACCGGGCGCGGGTCATCGCGCCGACGCTCGGCACGCAGCCGATCACGCCCGTGAAGACGAAGAGGGTCCAGTCCGGGGCCTTCTGCTGCACGCAGAGGAGGAGGCCGGCGGCCGCGGCGAGCGAGACCAGCGTCACCGGGCGGAGCACCCTGCGCTGTCCGTGCCGGTCGACCAGGCGCGAGACGAGCGGGCCGAGGACCGCGGCGGACATCGCGAGCGTCGCCGAGAGCGCCCCGGCGAGGCCGTATCGGCCGGTGACCTGCGAAATCATGGTCACGATGCCGATGCCCATCATGGACAGCGGCATTCGGCCGAGGAAGCCCGCGACGGAGAACGAGGCGGTTCCGGGAGCCGCGAAGATCGCGCGGTAGGGACTGGGCAAGAGAGGTCCTTGATCAACACGTGTAATTAATAGCTAAAGCCTACGGTGTTGAAGTCGATCGGTCATCCTCGTTTTTCGGCCGAAGGATCCCGCGGACGCCAGGCCGCGCCCGTCACCGGCCGAGCCGGGTGGGAGGATCGGTGCCATGTCCGATCAGCACGATCCCGCCCCGTACGACGCCCTGCTGCTGCTCTCCTTCGGCGGCCCCGAGGGCCCGGACGACGTGGTCCCGTTCCTGGAGAACGTGACCCGCGGCCGCGGCATCCCGAAGGAACGGCTCAAGGAAGTGGGGCAGCACTACTTCCTCTTCGGCGGCGTCTCCCCGATCAACGACCAGAACCGCGCGCTCCTCGACGCGCTGCGGACGGACTTCGAGCAGGCCGGACTCGGCCTGCCGGTCTACTGGGGGAACCGGAACTGGGCGCCGTACCTCACCGACACCCTCCGCGAGATGGTCACCGACGGACGGCGCCGCATCGCCGTCCTCACCACCAGCGCGTACGCCTCCTACTCCGGCTGCCGCCAGTACCGCGAGAACCTCGCCGACGCACTCGCCGCCCTGGAGGCGGAGGGGCTCCCGCTGCCCCGGGTCGACAAGCTCCGGCACTACTTCAACCACCCCGGCTTCGTCGGTCCCATGGTCGAGGGCGTCCTCGCCTCGCTCGCCGAGCTCGACCCTGCCGTGCGGGACCGCGCCCACCTCGCCTTCACCACCCACTCCATCCCCGACTCCGCCGCCGACACCTCCGGCCCGGTCACCGGACACGGCGGGGGCGGGGCCTACGTGCGCCAGCACCTCGACGTCGCACGGGTCATCGTCGACGCCGTCCGCGAGGAGACCGGCGTCGACCACCCGTGGAGGCTCGTCTACCAGTCCCGCAGCGGCGCCCCCCACATCCCGTGGCTGGAACCCGACATCTGCGACCACCTGGAGGAGCTGCACCGGGCCGGCGCGCCCGCCGCCGTCATGGTCCCGGTCGGCTTCGTCTCCGACCACATGGAGGTCCTCTACGACCTCGACACCGAGGCCACGGCCAAGGCGGCCGAGCTCGGCCTGCCCGTCCGCCGCTCGGCGACCGTCGGGGCCGACCCGCGCTTCGCCGCCGCCGTCCGCGAGCTCGTCCTGGAGCGGGCGGCGCACGAGCGGGGGAGCAGGGCGGAGCGGTGCGCCCTGGGCGCGCTCGGGGCCTCCCACGACCTCTGCCCGATCGGCTGCTGCCCGGCCAGGGCCGAACGGCCGGCGGCGGCCGGTGCCGACAGCCCGTACGCGTGAAGGAGCCGACGTGACCGACCCCCTGCTCACCGAACTGCTCGACGTCGCCCTGGAGGCCGCCCGGCGGGCCGGAGCGCTGCTGCGCGACGGCCGGCCCGACGACCTCGCCGTGGCGAGGACCAAGTCGAGCCCCGTCGACGTGGTCACCGAGATGGACATCGCCGCCGAGAAGCTGATCACCGGCTTCCTCGCCGAGCACCGCCCGCACGACGGCCTCCTCGGCGAGGAGGGCGCGTCGACCCCCGGGACCAGCGGGATCCGCTGGGTGATCGACCCGCTCGACGGCACCGTGAACTACCTGTACGGCCTGCCCACCTGGGCGGTCTCGATCGCCGCCGAGCGGGACGGCGAGACCGTCGTCGGCGTCGTCGAGGCGCCGATGCGCGGCGAGACCTACCGGGCGGTCCTCGGCGGCGGAGCGTACGCGGGGGAGCGGCGCCTCGCCGTCCGCCCCTCGCCCGGGCTCGACCAGGCCCTCCTCGGCACCGGCTTCGGGTACCTCCAGGCCCGCCGCGCCCACCAGGCCGACGTGGCCCGGCGGATCATCCCGCGCGTCCGCGACATCCGGCGCGGCGGCTCGGCCGCCATCGACCTCTGCGACGTCGCCGCCGGCCGCCTCGACGCGTACTACGAGCGCGGCCTCAGCCCCTGGGACCTCGCGGCGGGCGCGCTCGTCGCCCGCGAGGCCGGCGGCCTCACCGGCGGCCGTCCCGGGGAGCCGGAGTCGGGCGAGCTGACGCTCGCGGCCTCCCCGGGCCTCTTCGGGCCGCTCCAGGAGCTCCTGGAGGAGCTGGGGGCCTGGCACGACTAGGAGGTCCCGTCGATCGGGCCCGGTGGGCCGGGAGACGGACGCACGTGGGCCCCGGTGCCGGGACGGCGCCGGGGCCCACGCACGCGTGTTACGGGTCAGACGCCCGGCAAGGCCACCTCCACGCCGTGCTCGGCGGCCAGCCGGTGCAGGTCCTCCAGCTCCGCCTGCTCCACCTCCGCCAGGTAGTCGTCGCCCGTCTCACGGGCCCGCGTGAGGTCCGTCTGCGTGGTCCTGATGCGGTGCAGCAGTCCTGCGGTGAAAGCGTCCATCGTGCGCCCCCTCCTCGTGGGTCCGGTGGCACGGGGGTGTGCCGAGGGTGGGTGAATCACGCACTGCGAACTCTGGGGGACAGAGAGCTGTAGGTGGCGCGCCACATACGGGGCGTGATCACGGGGTGTGCAGTCGTCCTCCCCAACGCCTTCCTCAGAGAAACCTCAACTGGCCCGCGAATCCGGTGAATTCTTCGTTCCGGCCTGCGCGCCCCGCCGCGCGCCCCCTCCGGCCCGAGGCCCCGCACCCCCGTCTTACAGCCGGTTTATGCGCGTACGGGGCAGGATGGACACGCACAGTCAGTGCTCGGATTTCAGCCGGTCCCCACCCCGGACAGCGGCTCAACGGGAAGGATGTACGACGTGCGCGTACTCGTCGTCGAGGACGAGCAGCTGCTCGCCGATGCGGTGGCCACCGGACTGCGCCGGGAGGCCATGGCCGTCGACGTCGTGTACGACGGCGCCGCGGCCCTGGAGCGCGTCGGGGTCAACGACTACGACGTCGTCGTCCTCGACCGCGACCTCCCGCTCGTCCACGGCGACGACGTCTGCCGCAAGATCGTCGAGCTCGGCATGCCCACCCGCGTCCTGATGCTCACCGCCTCCGGCGACGTCAGCGACCGCGTCGAGGGCCTGGAGCTCGGGGCGGACGACTACCTCCCCAAGCCCTTCGCCTTCACCGAGCTCACCGCGCGCGTGCGCGCCCTCGGCCGCCGCACCACCGTCCCGCTCCCGCCCGTCCTGGAGCGCGCCGGCATCAAGCTCGACCCCAACCGCCGCGAGGTCTTCCGCGAGGGCCGGGAGGTCCAGCTCGCGCCGAAGGAGTTCGCCGTCCTGGAGGTCCTCATGCGCAGCGAGGGCGCCGTCGTCTCGGCGGAGCAGCTCCTGGAGAAGGCCTGGGACGAGAACACCGACCCGTTCACCAACGTCGTGCGCGTCACCGTCATGACCCTCCGGCGCAAGCTCGGCGAGCCGCCCGTCATCGTCACCGTCCCCGGCTCCGGGTACCGGATCTGACCCGATGGCCACCACTCCCGCGCCCCACCCCCAGGCGCCCCCGAAGCCGACCTGGGACCCCCGGGACCCGGTCCGGCCGCTGCTGCGCCCGACCATCCGGATACGGCTCACGCTGCTCTACGGCGGGATGTTCCTGATCGCCGGCATCCTGCTGCTGTCGATCATCTACCTCTTCACCGCCCAGGCGCTGAGCGACAGCACCTCCCAGCTGCCCTTCAAGGTCGTCAACGGCACGGTCCAGCCCACCACCTCCTGGTGCCAGCTGCCCGACTCGCCCACCGGCGACCAGCTCAACAACGCCGTCACGCTCTGTCTGCGGCACCAGAGCGACCGGGCCCTGGAGGACCTCCTGCGCCGGTCCCTGTTCGCCCTGCTCGGCCTGAGCATCATCGCCTTCGCCTTCGGCTACGCCATGGCGGGACGGGTGCTCTCCCCGCTCGGCCGGATCACCCGGACCGCCCGCCAGGTGGCCAGTTCGGACCTGTCCCGGCGGATCGAGCTGGACGGCCCCGACGACGAGCTCAAGGAGCTCGCCGACACCTTCGACGAGATGCTGGACCGCCTGGAGCGGGCCTTCACGGCCCAGCAGCGCTTCGTCGCGAACGCCTCGCACGAGCTGCGGACCCCGCTCGCGATCAACCGCACCCTCCTGGAGGTCCACCTCTCGGACCCCGGGGCACCGGTGGAGCTCCAACAGCTCGGCAAGACCCTGCTCGCCACCAACGAGCGCAGCGAACAGCTCGTCGAGGGCCTGCTGCTGCTCGCCCGCAGCGACAACCAGATCATCGAGCGCAAACCGGTCGACCTGGCCGAGGTCGCCGAGCGCGGCGTCGACCAGGTGCACGCCGAGGCCGAGGCCAAGGGCGTGGAGATCCGGGGCGAGCGCGCGGCCGCCGTCGTCCAGGGCAACGGCGTGCTCCTCGAACGGATCGCGCTGAACCTCCTCCAGAACGCCGTGCGGTACAACGTGCCGGAGGGCGGCTGGGTGGAGGTCACCACCGAGGTCGGGGACGGCCAGGCGGTCCTGGTCGTCTCGAACACGGGACCGGTGGTCCCCGCGTACGAGATCGACAACCTCTTCGAGCCGTTCAGGAGGCTCCGGCAGGAGCGGACCGGCAGCGACAAGGGGGTCGGTCTCGGCCTGTCGATCGCCCGGTCCGTGGCCCGCGCCCACGGCGGCCGTATCATCGCGGAGCCGCGCGAGGGCGGCGGGCTCGTGATGCGCGTCACTCTGCCGATCTGACACACTGCACGAGCCGACCGGTTCCGTTCGCTTTGCGCGGAATTCCGGAGCCCCGCTCCTGAGACGCTCATGTGTGATCGATCACAGGGGAAGGTGTTCGGTCCTCCACTCTCCGTGACCGGGAAATCCCTCGGAAAACCAGGAAAAGTCCGGGTTTCCGGGGCCCGGAATGACGGGAAGTACACGGGGTGGCGCCTGCGAGGGCCGCCCACGGGACCGTGTACGGTCCGGTTCGCCACCCGAAGCCGATCACTCGTGAGAGGGCGCGACGGGTGTCGATTGAGTAACAGACCTTGATGTGAGGCAAAATCTCCGCCTCAGGTCGGGCACAAGTCCGACCTCTCACGCGTTACGTGCGCTGGAGACACCGCAACCACCCAGAGGGGGAGAGCGACATGGCAACGGATTACGACACCCCACGCAAGACCGACGACGACGTCGACTCGGACAGCCTTGAAGAACTGAAGGCCCGCCGGAACGACAAGTCGACCTCGACCGTCGACGTCGACGAGTTCGAGGCCGCCGAAGGCCTGGAGCTTCCCGGCGCCGACCTCTCGAACGAGGAGCTGGCCGTCCGGGTCCTGCCCAAGCAGGCCGACGAGTTCACCTGCATGAGCTGCTTCCTCGTGCACCACCGCAGCCAGCTGGCCCGGGAGAAGAACGGCCAGCCGATCTGCCGCGACTGCGACTGAGACCGCTCGACCGTGGCAGGTGACACACCGTCCCGGAAGCGGCGTCTGCGGCTCCCCGGGAGTCCGAAGACGCGCAAGGGCGGCCCGGGCCCGGCAGAGGGCGCCCAGGAGGCCCCTGAAGCCGAGCGCACCGCCCCCCTGCCCTCCCTCGGAGCACGTGACGACGAGCGGGGCCTCCCGGCCTCGCTCGAAGCGGTCGTCGAGGTCGCCGAGTCGGATCCGGCGCGCCCGCCGGCGGGGCAGGACGACGCACCGGCCGACGCCCGGCAGGGCGGACGCCTCGGCGCCGTCAAGCGGCTGGCCAACCCCGCGCGGGCCCGGCTCGACCGGATCAGGATCGGCTCCGACCGGATCGACGCCGTCCGGCGCGGCGTCGCACAGGGCGTGAAGCGCGGCGGGGACGGCGCCAAGGCCGGCCTCGGCTATCTGGCCGACCGGCTGATCGAGCTCGCCCCGCGGATCCCCGTCCGCGACCTGGCGACCCTGCGCAGACAGTTCCCCGGCCTCGGCCCCGAGCAGCTCGCCGACAAACTCGTCGCCGGCGCGGCGAACGCGAGCTCGACCGTGGGCGCGGGCGTCGGCGCCGCCGCCATGCTCCCCGTGCCCCCGGCCCTGCCCGCCGAGCTGGCGGCCGAGATCACCGGCGTCGCCGCCGTGGAGCTCAAACTCATCGCCGAACTGCACGAGGTCTACGGACTCCGGCCCCCCGGCCGGCTCTCCCAGCGCTCGGCGGCCTATCTGACCTCCTGGGCGGAGGAGCGGGGCATCGACCCCACCAAGCCCACCACGGTGAACGCCGCACTCGGCGGTCAGCTCAAGCGCGAGCTGCGCCAGCAGATCACCAAGCGCATGGTGCGCAACCTGCCGAACCTCATGCCCTTCATGGTGGGCGCCGCCGTCGGCGCCGTCATGAACCGCCGCGACACCAGGAAACTCGCCGGGCACATCCGCAAGGACCTCCGGGCCCGCCAGGTCCCCTGGGACGCCCTCCCGGAACTGCCTCCGCTGGAGCAGCCCGAGAACCCCGAGGAACCGGCCTTCTGACGCGGGCGGACGCGCCGGGTCAGGCGCGCTCCGCCTCCAGGGCCGCGACCAGCGCCTCCGGATCGCGGCTGGACAGGTACACGTACGGCGTCGGGTCCGCCGGGTCGGTCACCTCGACCCGTACCGCCCCCGGAACGTAGCTCCGCATCAGCATGAAGGCGCGCGGGTCCGCCTTGTGGGTGCGCCAGGCGCGCGCCTCCTCCGCGTCGAGGGCCTCGGCCGCCCCGAGCGCCGCGACCGGGATCCGCGCGTCGCCCGCCACCAGCGAACCGGCCACCACCCGGATCCGGGCGGAGCCGTACGAGGAGACCACCACCCCGGCGATCACCGCCGCCGCGATCAGGCCGCCCAGCATCGGGACCGTGCCCAGCGGGAACATGACCAGGGCGCCGGACAGGCCGAACAGACCCACGATCAGCCACCACGAGCGGGGCGCCGTCAGCCGCTCGTCGAAGCGCGGCGCGACGGAGGACGCGGGGGAGGGGTTCGGGGACGGTGCGGAAGGCTGCATGCGTCCAAGCTTGGCACGGCGCGACCTGCGCCCATCCGCGCGGGTAAGGTCTGCGGCTGTGACTGCAACATCTGCCGCCCTCACCCCGCCGGCCGACGCCATACCGCCGGTACGCCACCCGGACGCGCCGGCACCCGGCGAGCCGCTCGGGGCGCACTACGCGTACTGCTTCGGGTGCGGTGGCGGGCAGCCCCACGGCCTCCACCTGGAAGCGCGCGCGGGCGAGGGCGTGACCGTCACCGCCGAGTTCACGGTGACCCCCGACCACCAGGGCGCCCCCGGCCTCGCGCACGGCGGCGTCCTCGCCACCGCGCTCGACGAGACCCTCGGCTCCCTGAACTGGCTGCTGCGGGTCATCGCCGTGACCGGACGCCTGGAGACCGACTTCGCCCGGCCCGTCCCGGTCGGCACCGTGCTCCACCTGGAGGCCGCCGTCACCGCCGTGCACGGCCGAAAGATCTACTCGACCGCCGTCGGACGGATCGGCGGGCCCGAGGGCCCCGTCGCCGTCCGCGCCGACGCCCTCTTCGTCGAGGTCAAGGTCGACCACTTCATCGACAACGGCCGCCCGGAGGAGATCCACGCCGCCATGTCCGACCCCGACCAGGTCCGGCGCGCCCGCGCCTTCGAGGTGAACCCCTGATGCGCAACCCCGTCGACGTACTGATCCGGCGAGTGGACCCGGACGTGCCGATCCCGGCCTACGGGCATCCCGGCGACGCCGGTGCCGACCTCGTGACCACCGAGGCCGTCGTCCTGGCCCCCGGGGAGCGCGCCGTACTGCCCACCGGGGTCTCCATCGCCCTGCCGGACGGGTACGCGGCCTTCGTGCACCCGCGCTCCGGTCTCGCCGCCCGCTGCGGAGTGGCGCTCGTGAATGCCCCGGGGACGGTGGATGCCGGGTACCGTGGAGAGATCAAGGTGATCGTGGTCAATCTCGATCCGCGCGAGGACGTGCGGTTCGAACGATTCGATCGGATTGCCCAACTTGTCGTCCAGCAGGTCGAGAAGGTCCGCTTCCACGAGGTGGCGGAACTTCCCGGTTCGGCGCGGGCCGAGGGGGGCTTCGGGTCCACCGGCGGTCACGCCGCCGTGGGCGGCACGACGGGTGGGAATCGATACGCTTCGGTCGTATCCGACCGGGAAGGACAGTGACGTGTTCGGACGTCGCAAGAAGAGCGGTGCCGCCGAGGACGCGGCGGGCGAGGCCGAGCAGGTCGTCGACGCGGTGGAGGGCGAGGACGCGGCCGAGCCGCGCCGCGTGAACCTTCCGCCGGCGCCCCGGCCCGACGGGCCCTGGGACATCTCCGAGGTCGCCAAGCCCGACGAGGGCCGTGTGGACCTCGGCGGGATCTTCGTGCCCGGAGTCGAGGGCATGGAGCTGCGGGTCGAGGTGGCGGGCGACGCGATCGTCGCGGCCACCGTCGTCCTGCGCGACAGCGCCGTACAGCTGCAGGCCTTCGCCGCACCCAAGAACGAGGGCATCTGGGGCGAGGTCCGCGACGAGATCGCCACCGGCATCGTCCAGCAGGGCGGTGCCATCGACGAGGTCGAGGGCCCGCTCGGCTGGGAGCTGCGGGCCCAGGTCCCGGTGCAGCTGCCGGACGGCAACCGCGGCGTGCAGCTGGTCCGCTTCGTGGGCGTCGACGGGCCCCGCTGGTTCCTGCGCGGAGTGATCTCCGGGCAGGGCGCGGTCCAGCCCGAGGCCGCCGGCCTCCTGGAGCAGATCGTCCGGGACACCGTGGTCGTCCGCGGCGACGGCCCGATGGCCCCGCGCGACCCGATCGTCCTCAAGCTGCCGAACGACGCGCAGATGGTGCCGGACGGCGTGCAGCAGGAGGAGCAGGAGAACTCCCGCTTCTCCGGCGGCATGGGCCAGCTCCAGCGCGGCCCGGAGATCTCCGAGATCCGCTGAACCCGTCGGGCCGCTCGGCCCGGCGTGATCGAGACACGGCCGGTGGGCCGCTCCCCGTACGAGAGGTACGGGGAGCGGCCCACCGGCCGTTCCGCGCGGGCCCGGCCCCCGTCCGCCGTTCTCCACAGGCCCGGGCCCCGGCTCTGGCCCTTGGGCCCGGGCGCGGACCATACTGACCGCGCAAGTGATCGAGGAGGGGGAGCGCAGGATGAGCGAGAGCAGCACCAGGTCCGCCACGGCCGTCGTCGAGGACCCGGCCGGACCGCCGATGGTCCGCGTCGAGGGCCTGCGCCGCTCGTACGGCACGGGCGAGGCCGCCGTCCACGCCCTGCGCGGCGTCTCCTTCGACATCCCGCGCGGCGAGCTCGTCGCGCTCAAGGGCCGCTCCGGCTCCGGCAAGACGACCCTGCTCAACCTCGTGGGCGGCCTCGACACCGCCGACGGCGGCCGGATCGTCATCGACGGCACCGACCTCTCCACGCTCGGCGAGAGCGGGCTCCTGGAACTGCGCCGCGACCGGATCGGCTTCGTCTTCCAGTCCTTCGGGCTGCTCCCGATCCTCTCCGCCGCCGAGAACGTGGGCGTGCCCCTGCGCCTGCGCAGGACGGACCCCGGGGAGCGCGAGGAGCGGGTCGCCCTGATGCTCGGGCTCGTGGGCCTCGCCGACCACGCGAACCAGCGGCCGGGCGAGCTCTCGGGCGGTCAGCAGCAGCGCGTCGCCATCGCCCGCGCCCTCGCCAACAAGCCGGCGCTGCTGATAGCCGACGAGCCCACGGGCCAGCTGGACGCCGAGACCGGCCTCGCCGTCATGCAACTGCTGCGCGCCGTGGTGCGCAGCGAGGGCTGCACGGCCCTCGTCGCCACCCACGACCCCCAGCTCCTGGGCCTCGCGGACCGGGTCCTGGAGCTGAGCGACGGCGAGATCATCGAGCACTGACGCGAGGGGGACGCCGACGGCGGGGCGGGTCGCGGGGCACATCAGGATCACGTCAATACCGCCCCGGGCCCCTCCCCGCGTGCGGAATGTCCGATTGGCTGGACGTAGGGTCGAGCCATGGGACGCGGCAAGCTTCGGATCTACCTCGGCGCTGCGCCGGGCGTCGGCAAGACCTGCGCGATGCTCGCCGAGGCCCACCGCCGGGTGGAGCGCGGCACGGACTGCGTGGTGGCGTTCGTGGAGCACCACGGGCGACCGCGCACGGAGGCCTTGCTGCACGGCCTGGAGGAGGTCCCGCGCCGCGCCCTGGAGCACCGGGGGTCGGTCCGCACGGAGATGGACGTCGACGCCGTCCTCGCCCGCCGCCCCGCCGTCGCCCTCGTCGACGAGCTCGCCCACACGAACGTGCCGGGCTCCCGGAACCCCAAGCGGTGGCAGGACGTCGCCGAACTCCTCGCGGCCGGCATCGACGTCGTGTCGACCGTCAACATCCAGCACCTGGAGTCCCTCGGGGACGTCGTCGAGGCGATCACCGGGGTGCGCCAGCCGGAGACCGTCCCCGACGAGGTGGTGCGCCGGGCCGACCAGATCGAGCTGGTCGACATGTCCCCGGAGGCGCTGCGACGACGGATGGCCCACGGCAACGTCTACACCTCGGACAAGGTCGACGCGGCCCTCTCCAACTACTTCCGCCCCGGTAACCTCACGGCCCTGCGCGAGCTGGCCCTGCTCTGGACCGCCGACCGGGTCGACGAGCACCTCCGCCGGTACCGCGGCGAGCACAACATCCGCTCCACCTGGCAGGCCCGCGAGCGCATCGTCGTCGGCCTGACCGGCGGCCCCGAGGGCCGCACCCTCATACGACGCGCCACCCGGCTCGCGGAGAAGGGCGCCGGCGGCGAGGTCCTCGCCGTCTACATCGCCCGCAGCGACGGGCTCACCGCCGCCTCCCCGAAGGAGCTGGCCGTCCAGCGCACCCTCGTCGAGGACCTCGGCGGAACGTTCCACCACGTCATCGGCGACGACATCCCCCCGGCGCTCCTGGAATTCGCCCGCGGGGTCAACGCCACCCAGATCGTCCTCGGCTCCAGCCGCCGCCGGACCTGGCAGTACGTGCTCGGCCCCGGCGTCGGCCAGACCGTGGCCCGCGACTCCGGTCCCGACCTCGACGTCCACATCGTCACCCACGGCGAGGTCGCCAAGGGCCGGGGCCTGCCCGTCGCGCGCGGAGCCCGCCTCGGCCGCTCCCGGATCCTCGGCGGCTGGCTCGTCGGCGTCGCGGGCCCGATCGCCCTGGCCCTGCTCCTCACGCACGTCGACGCCGACCTCGGCCTCGCCAACGACATGCTGCTCTTCCTCGCCCTGACCGTGGCCGCCGCGCTGCTCGGCGGGTTCCTCCCGGCGCTCGCCTCGGCCGCCGCCGGCTCCCTCCTCCTCAACTGGTTCTTCACCCCGCCGGTCCACCGCCTGACCGTCTCCGACCCCCTGAACATCGTCGCCATCGCCGTCTTCTTCGGCGTCGCGATGTCGGTCGCCTCCGTGGTGGACCTCGCCGCCCGGCGCACCCACCAGGCGGCCCGGCTGCGCGCCGAGTCCGAGGTGCTCTCCTACCTGGCCGGCAGCGTGCTGCGCGGCGAGACGAGCCTGGAGGCCCTCCTGGAACGGGTCCGCGAGACCTTCTCCATGGAGTCGGTGGCCCTCCTGGAGCGCGCGGACGGGACCGAGCCGTGGACACGGGCGGCGAGCGTCGGACCCCAGCCCGTGGCCCGACCGGAGGACGCGGACGTCGACATGCCCGTCGGCGACCACCTGGCGCTCGCCCTGACCGGCCGGGTGCTGCCCGCCGAGGACCGGCGGGTGCTCGGCGCCTTCGCCGCCCAGGCCGCGGTCGTCCTCGACCGGCAGCGGCTCGTCGGCGAGGCGGAGGAGGCCCGGAAACTGGCCGAGGGCAACAAGATCCGCACCTCCCTGCTCGCCGCCGTCAGCCACGACCTGCGGACCCCGCTCGCGAGCATCAAGGCCTCCGTCTCCTCCCTCCGTTCCGACGACGTCGAATGGTCCGAGCAGGACCGGGCCGAGCTCCTGGAGGGCATCGAGGCCGGCGCCGACCGCCTCGACCACCTCGTGGGCAACCTCCTCGACATGTCCCGCCTCCGGACCGGCACCGTCACCCCCCTGATCCGCGCCGTCGACCTCGACGAGGTCGTCCCCATGGCCCTCGGGGGAGTGCCGGACGGCAGCGTCGAGCTCGACGTCCCCGAGACGCTGCCCATGGTCGAGGTCGACAAGGGCCTCCTGGAGCGGGCCGTCGCCAACATCGTGGAGAACGCCGTGAAGTACAGCCCCGAGGGCGTGCCCGTCGCCGTCGCCGCCAGCGTCCTGGGGGACCGGGTCGAGCTGCGGGTCGTGGACCGCGGCCCCGGCGTCCCCGACAAGGCCAAGGACGGCATCTTCGAGCCCTTCCAGCGCCTCGGCGACGCCCCGCGCGGCTCCGGCGTCGGCCTCGGCCTCGCGGTCGCCCGCGGCTTCGCCGAGGCCATGGGCGGGACGCTCGGCGCCGAGGACACCCCCGGCGGCGGCCTCACCATGGTGCTCACCCTGCGCGCCGCGAGGCCCACGGGCGGGCCCAAGGCGCCGACCGCGGACCTCGCGGCGCAGACCGTGACCTGACACCGCGACCCGACCGCCGGGCCCCGGCCCGGCCCGATCCGACCACAGGCCCCGCCCCGGCCCGACCGTCGCGCCCGGCCCGACCGCCGGGCCGAGCCCCGCACCCGTACCCCCATCCCCGTACCCCCCTCCCCGTACCCCCCTCCCCGTACCCGCCCCCCCAACCGAGAAGGCAGGCCCCCTCCATGACCCGGGTCCTCGTGGTCGACGACGAGCCGCAGATCGTCCGTGCCCTGGTGATCAACCTGAAGGCACGGAAGTACGAGGTCGACGCCGCGCCCGACGGCGCCACCGCCCTCCGGCTCGCCGCCGAACGCCATCCCGACGTCGTCGTCCTCGACCTCGGACTGCCCGACATGGACGGCGTCGACGTGATCAAGGACCTGCGCGGCCGGACGAGGGTGCCGATCCTGGTCCTGTCCGCCCGGCAGACCTCCGACGAGAAGGTCGAGGCGCTCGACGCGGGCGCCGACGACTACGTCACCAAGCCCTTCGGCATGGACGAGCTGCTCGCCCGGCTGCGCGCGGCCGTGCGCCGTGCCGAGCCGGTCGGCGGCGCCGAGGACGGGGCCGCCGTGGTCGAGACCGAGGGCTTCACGGTCGACCTGGCCGCGAAGAAGGTGCACCGCGACGGGCGCGACGTCCGGCTCACCCCCACCGAGTGGCACCTCCTGGAGGTCCTCGTCCGCAACGGCGGCCGGCTCGTCAGCCAGAAGCAGCTGCTCCAGGAGGTCTGGGGACCCTCGTACGGCACGGAGACCAACTACCTCCGGGTCTACATGGCGCAGCTCCGCCGCAAGCTGGAGACCGACCCCTCGCACCCGCGCCACTTCGTCACCGAACCGGGCATGGGGTACCGCTTCGAACGCTGAAGCGGAGGGCGTGCGGACGGGTGGTCCGGGGCCGCTCCCGGTGACAGCGGCGGCCGGTACGCTTTCTGTATGAGTGCTGCACCACGTACAGAGAAGCCGGCCGGAAGGTTTCGCCGGATGCTCGACCGGCTCTCCTCCTCCCCGGAGGACCTGGAGTCGGAGGAGCTCCAGGAGGACGCCGAGGCCTCGGGGTGCACGCGTATCTCCGACTGCTCCGACCGACAGATAGTCAAGGTGACTGGTACCTTGCGCACGGTCACGCTGCGTCCCCGGGCCGGTGTGCCCGCGCTGGAGGCCGAACTCTTCGACGGCACGGCACCGCTCGACGTCGTGTGGCTCGGCCGGCGCTCCATCGTGGGCATCGAACCGGGCCGCAAGCTGATCGCCTCCGGCCGGATCTCCATGAGCCACGGCCGGCGGGTCCTCTTCAACCCCAAATACGAGCTCCGACCGCTCGGACAGGAGTAGCCGGTGACGTCCCTCGACAAGCCGACCGCGGACCGGTCGACCCCGGACCAGGACGCCCAGGCGGACAAGGCCGTGACCGAGGCCGCGCTCTTCGAGGCCTTCGGCGGTCTGCGGGGCATGATCGAGACGGTCCTGCCCGGCCTGCTGTTCGTCACGATCTTCACGATCAACAAGGACCTGCACGTCTCGGCCATCGCCGCGCTCGCGGTCTCGCTGGTCCTGGTGGCCGTCCGGCTGATCCGCCGGGACACCGTCAAGCACGCCTTCAGCGGCGTCTTCGGCGTCGCCTTCGGCGTGGTCTTCGCGATGATGACGGGCAACGCCAAGGACTTCTACCTGCCGGGCATGCTCTACACCCTGGGCCTCGCCCTGGCGTACATCGTCACCGCGCTCGCCGGAGTGCCCCTGATCGGCCTGATCCTCGGCCCGGTCTTCAAGGAGAACCTCTCCTGGCGCACCCGCAACCCGGGCCGCAAGAAGGCCTACACCAAGGCCAGCTGGGCCTGGGGCCTGATCCTGCTCGGCAAGTGCGCGATCCTCTTCCCGATGTACTGGTGGGCCGACACCACCAAGTTCGGCTGGGTGCTCATCGCCCTCAAGATCCCGCCGTTCCTGCTGGCGGTCTACCTCACCTGGATGTTCCTCGCGAAGGCCCCGGCGCCGATCGACGTCTTCGCCGAGATGGAGGCCGAGGAGCGCGCCGAGAAGGAGCGCAAGGCGGCCGCCGCCGCGCAGCGCCACCCGGAGGTCTGAGACGCGGTGCGCGGAAGGGCCCGGACCTGCTCGACAGGTCCGGGCCCTTCCGTACGCACTCCGGGCGCCAGGCCGGGGCGTCAGGCTTCCGAGTCGGTCTCGCGGCGGACCTGGAGGAGGTCCTCCAGCTGCTCCTCGCGGGCCTGCGCGGCCACGAACAGCAGCTCGTCGCCGGCCTCCAGGGTCTCCTCGGGGCTTGGCGTCAGCACCCGCGAACCGCGGATGATCGTCACCAGCGAGGTGTCCTGCGGCCAGGCCACGTCCCCGACGGCGGTTCCGGCGACCGCCGACTCCGGCGGGAGCGTCAGCTCGACCAGGTTCGCGTCGCCGTGGCTGAAGCGGAGCAGCCGGACCAGGTCGCCGACGCTCACCGCCTCCTCCACCAGGGCCGACATCAGTCGCGGCGTCGAGACGGCCACGTCCACGCCCCAGGCCTCGTTGAACAGCCACTCGTTCTTCGGGTTGTTCACCCGGGCGACCACGCGCGGCACGCCGTACTCGGTCTTGGCGAGCAGCGAGACGACCAGGTTCACCTTGTCGTCGCCGGTCGCCGCGATCACCACGTTGCAGCGCTGCAGCGCCGCCTCGTCCAGCGAGGTGATCTCGCAGGCGTCGGCGAGCAGCCACTCCGCCTGCGGCACCCGCTCCACCGAGATGGCGGTCGGCGCCTTGTCGACCAGCAGGACCTCGTGCCCGTTCTCCAGGAGCTCGCCCGCGATGGAACGGCCCACCGCCCCCGCGCCCGCAATAGCGACACGCATCAGTGACCGCCCTCCTCGGGACCCTCGGCGAAGGCCGCCTCGACCTTCGCGATCTCGTCCGTACGCATCATCACGTGCACCAGGTCACCTTCCTGGAGCACCGTCTGCGAGGTCGGCAGAATCGCTTCGCCCAGCCGGGTGAGGAAGGCGACGCGGACGCCGGTCTCCTCCTGGAGCAGGCTCACCTTGTGGCCGATCCACGCCGGGGAGGTGTGCACCTCGGCGAGCTGCACGCCACCGCTCGGGTCGCGCCACAGCGGCTCCGCGCCCGAGGGCAGCAGCCGGCGGAGCATCTGGTCGGCGGTCCAGCGGACCGTCGCGACCGTCGGGATCCCGAGGCGCTGGTAGACCTCGGCGCGACGCGGATCGTAGATCCGCGCCGCCACGTTCTCGATGCCGAACATCTCGCGCGCGACCCGCGCCGCGATGATGTTGGAGTTGTCACCGCTGCTCACCGCGGCGAAGGCACCGGCTTCCTCGATCCCGGCCTCGCGCAGCGTGTCCTGGTCGAAGCCCACGCCCGTGACCCGCCGACCGCCGAAGCCCGACCCCAGACGGCGGAAAGCCGTCGGGTCCTGGTCCACGACCGCGACGGTGTGCCCCTGCTGTTCGAGGGTCTGCGCGAGAGCGGCTCCCACTCGCCCGCAGCCCATGATGACGATGTGCACGTCCCCTTACCCCGCACTCCTGATCGCCCTGCTGACCTGCGAATACACCCTGCTCACAACTTTCCTCGCCCGATCGGCCCGGGCCGTGGCGGACAACGCCCTGACGGGTCGCCCGGTCCGAGCTTAAGCGGCAACGCTGGCGGGGACCGCATCCGAGGTGGTACGGAGGGAGATTCGGTGCGGATCGGGGGTGCCGGTGCGCGTGGCTCTTTTCGAACGCTTACGATCCTCTCCGTGTCCAAACTGACCGACGTGCCCAAACGGATCCTGATCGGGCGGGCCCTGCGCAGCGACAAGCTGGGAGAGACCCTTCTCCCGAAGCGGATCGCCCTCCCCGTCTTCGCCTCCGACCCGCTGTCCTCGGTGGCGTACGCCCCCGGTGAGGTGCTGCTCGTCCTCTCCGTCGCCGGCCTGTCGGCCTACCACTTCAGCCCGTGGATCGCACTCGCGGTCGTCGTCCTGATGTTCACGGTGGTCGCGTCGTACCGGCAGAACGTGCACGCGTACCCGAGCGGCGGTGGCGACTACGAGGTCGCCACCACCAACCTCGGACCGAAGGCCGGGCTCACCGTCGCGAGCGCCCTGCTCGTCGACTACGTCCTGACCGTCGCCGTGTCGATCGCCTCGGGCATCGAGAACCTCGGCTCGGCCGTCCCGTTCATCGTCGAGCACAAGGTGCCCTCGGCGATCGCGGTCATCGTCCTCCTCACCCTCATGAACCTCCGGGGCGTGAAGGAGTCGGGCAGCCTCTTCGCCGTCCCGACGTACGTCTTCGTCGCGGGCGTCTTCATCATGATCGCCTGGGGGGCCTGGCGCGGCCTCGTCCTCGGCGACACCATGAAGGCCCCCACCGCCGCCTTCGAGATCAAGGCCGAGCACCAGGGACTCGCCGGCTTCGCGCTGGTCTTCCTGCTGCTGCGCGCCTTCTCCTCCGGCTGTGCCGCCCTCACCGGCGTCGAGGCCATCTCCAACGGCGTCCCGGCCTTCCGCAAGCCGAAGTCGAAGAACGCCGCCACCACGCTCGCCCTCATGGGCGGCCTGGCCGTCACCATGTTCTGCGGCATCATCTTCCTGGCCATGGCCACCGACGTCCGGATGGCCGAGAACCCCGCCGAGGACCTGCTGCACAACGGGCAGCCGCTCGGCGCGGGCTACGTCCAGGACCCGGTCATCTCCCAGGTCGCGGCCGCCGTCTTCGGCGACGGCACGTTCTTCTTCGTCGTCCTCGCCGCCGCCACCGCCCTCGTCCTCTTCCTGGCCGCCAACACCGCGTACAACGGCTTCCCGCTCCTCGGCTCGATCCTCGCCCAGGACCGCTACCTGCCGCGCCAGCTGCACACCCGCGGCGACCGCCTCGCCTTCTCCAACGGCATCGTGCTCCTCGCCGGCGCCGCCGCCCTGCTCGTCTGGATCTACGGAGCCGACTCCACCCGGCTGATCCAGCTCTACATCGTCGGCGTCTTCGTCTCCTTCACGCTCAGCCAGATCGGCATGGTCCGGCACTGGAACCGGCACCTGAGGACGGAGCGCGACCCGGCCCAGCGCCGCCACATGATCCGCTCCCGCGCGATCAACGCCTTCGGCGCCTTCTTCACCGGCCTCGTGCTCGTCGTCGTCCTCGCCACCAAGTTCACCCACGGCGCCTGGGTGGCCCTGCTCGGCATGGTGATCTTCTACGTGACGATGACCGCGATCCGCCGCCACTACGACTCCGTGGCGGCCGAGATCGCCGCCGCCGAGGAGCGCCCCGACGAGTACGTCCGGCCCTCCCGGGTCCGCTCGGTCGTCCTCGTCTCCAAGCTCCACAAGCCCACCCTGCGCGCCCTCGCGTACGCCAAGCTCATGCACCCCGGCGACCTCGAAGCGCTCACCGTCAACGTCGACCCGGTCGAGACGAAGGCGCTCAAGGAGGAGTGGGAGCGGCGCGGCATCAACGTCCCGCTGAAGATCCTCGACTCGCCGTACCGCGAGATCACCCGCCCGGTCATCGACTACGTCAAGACCCTGCGGCAGCAGAGCCCGCGCGACGCCGTCTCCGTCTACATCCCCGAGTACGTCGTCGGCCACTGGTACGAGCACCTGCTCCACAACCAGTCCGCGCTCCGCCTCAAGGGCCGGCTGCTCTTCACCCCCGGCGTGATGGTCACGTCCGTCCCGTACCAGCTCCAGTCCTCCGAGGCCGCGAAGAAGCGGGCCAGGAGGCGCCAGGAGTGGAACGCGCCGGGCTCCGTCCGCCGCGGACCGGTGGAGAAGCGCCAGAAGGAACCCACCGCAAAGAACAACTGAGAAACAGCAACTAGACTGGTGGGCTGCCGTCGGACCGAGGTCCGCCCGGCAGCCCCCTTTCTTCTCCCCCTTCTCCCTGGAGTCCCCGGTCATGCAGAACATCCCTGTTACGTCGCTGGTCGGGGCGGAGTACGAGGTAGAGGTCGGTCCGGTCGCCCACGGCGGTCACTGCATCGCCCGTACGGAAGCCGGCCGGGTCCTCTTCGTCCGCCACGCCCTGCCCGGCGAGCGCGTCCGGGTGCGGGTCACCGAGGGCGAGGAGACCTCCCGCTTCCTGCGCGCCGACGCGATCGAGATCCTGGACGCCTCCAAGGACCGCGTCGAGGCCCCCTGCCCCTTCGCCGGGCCCGGCAAGTGCGGCGGCTGCGACTGGCAGCACGCCAAGCCCGGCGCCCAGCGCCGGCTGAAGGGTGAGGTCATCGCGGAACAGCTCCAGCGCCTGGCCGGGCTCACCCCGGAGGAGGCCGGCTGGGACGGCACCGTCATGCCCGCCGAGGGCGACAAGCTCCCCGCGGGCGAGGTCCCGCAGTGGCGCACCCGCGTCCAGTACGCCGTCGACGCCGAGGGCCACGCGGGCCTGCGCAAGCACCGCTCCCACGAGGTCGAGGTCATCGACCACTGCATGATCGCCGCCGAGGGCGTCTCGGAGCTCGGCATCGAGAAGCGCAGCTGGGAGGGCATGGCCGCCGTCGAGGCCATCGCGGCCTCCGGCTCGAACGACCGCCAGGTCATCCTCACCCCCCGCCCGGGCGCCCGTCTCCCCCTGGTGGAGCTGGACAAGCCGGTCTCCGTGATGCGCGTCGACGAGAAGGACGGCGGCGTCCACCGCGTCCACGGCCGCGCCTTCGTCCGCGAGCGCGCCGACGACCGCACCCACCGCGTCGGCAGCGGCGGCTTCTGGCAGGTCCACCCGAAGGCCGCGCAGACCCTGATGCTCGCCGTCATGCAGGGCCTCACCCCCCGCAAGGGCGAGACGGCCCTCGACCTCTACTGCGGCGTCGGCCTCTTCGCGGGCGCCCTCGCCGACCGCGTCGGCGACCAGGGCGCGGTCCTCGGCATCGAGTCCGGCAAGCGCGCGGTCGAGGACGCCCGCCACAACCTGGCCGGCTTCCCGCGCGTCCGCATCGAACAGGGCAAGGTCGAGTCGGTCCTCCCGCGCACCGGCATCACCGAGGTCGACCTCATCGTCCTGGACCCGCCCCGCGCGGGCGCCGGCAAGCAGACGGTCCACCACCTGGCCGCCCTGGGCGCCCGCCGCATCGCCTACGTGGCCTGCGACCCGGCAGCCCTAGCCCGGGACATCTCCTACTTCGCGGAACGCGGCTACAAGGTCCGGACCCTGCGCGCGTTCGACCTCTTCCCGATGACGCACCACGTGGAGTGCGTGGCGATCCTGGAGCCGGTGAAGAAGGACGCCTGAGTCGGGGATCGCGCGTGGGGCCGGGTGACCCCACGCGCTGTTCGTTCAGGGGCTCAGGGTGAGGGGATCAGCGAGCGGAGCTTCTCGCGGGTCTCGGGGTCTGTCGAGTAGATGATCGTGCCGATCATGCCCCGGGTCAGCAGCACCTTGTAGGTGTTGCGGACCAGGCGGTCGACGTCCTCGTCCGGGGTGGCCCTGGTGAAGGACGGGTCCTTGGACGCCGTTCGGTCCACGACCCAGCGGTCGGTCCGCCAGACGAGGTCCGGGCCCATGATCACGCCGGACCAGTCGTACTCGAAGCCCTGTGCCGTGTAGACGCAGCCGACCTGGCCGAACCCCGCGGGGTCGGTCGCCCACAGCGGTGCCGGCGGGGCGCCGAGCAGGGAGCGGTCGCCTGCCAGGTTCCAAGGCTTCGCCCAGTCGCCGACGACCACGTCGGCCGGCAGCTCTGTCATGCTTGGTGTGATCTTCGTCGTCCACTTCCAGCAGTAGCCCGCGGACAGCCGGGCCTCGTAGTCCTCGGCGCGCCGCGCGGCCAGGAACGCCTCCAGTTCCTGAGGGCTCTCGGCCGTGAGCAACCGCACCTTGCCGTCGGGCTCCCACTCCAGGGGCCCGTCACCCTCCAGTCCCAGAAGCCCGGTCACCCAGCGCAGGTAGCCGTCGCTGCCACCGCACCGGAACTGGCTGTCCAGCTCCACCACCGTGCACTCCAGCCCCTGCTCGGCCGCCGCCTCGCGGATCTCCTCCACCGTTCCCATCTCGCCCGGGCGGACCACCTGGTGCTGGTCCAGGAGAAACACAGGCACCCGGGCCGCGTCGATCAGCTCCGCCACCTGGGGGCGGCCGGTGCGCAGGGCGGCCCTGGTGTACCGGTTCGCGGAGGTCTTCCGGAGCCGGTGAGCCTCGTCGCAGACGAGGACGTCCAGATCGTTGGGCTCGGCCTCCATGAAGCTGTTGAAGTAGCGGAACAGCTTCTGGACCTCGGGCTTGCGGGCTCCCGCGACCTTGCGCATCGTCTTGGTGAACGACTGCGAGCCCGTGGCGTGGAGGGCGGGCACCCCACGCCGGTACAGGTCGCCGAGCAGGGACAGAGCGATCACGCTCTTGCCAGAGCCCGGGCCGCCGGCCACCACGACCACCTGCTTGTGGTGGGACCGCCGTGCCTTCCTCACAGCCGACATCACCGTCTCGTAGGCGAGCCGCTGCTCACCCAGGAGCACGAACTGCTCCCGGTTGCGGACCTCTTCCGCCGCCACGGCCATGAGCTGCTTGGACGGCCTGACCTTGCCCTGGAGCAGGATGTCGGCCGCGTCGCTGCCGGGCTTCGGTGCCAGCACCGAGCGCAGGTAGTCCATGAACGCGCCGCGCTGCTCACCGGTGAACATCCTGCCCCGGCGGTCCTCCGTGACGGCGCGCAGTCCGGCCACGCCGAACTCGGTCGCGTTGTGCAGGTACGCCACGCCGGCGATCGACTCCGGCGCCCGCTCCAGGGCCCCGTTGAACGACACCAGGTAGTCGCAGTAGCCGCGTACCTGCTCGATCGGGTTGAGGACGGGTTCCGCGTACGCGTCGACGCGGCACCGCACAGGGTCGTCGTCCTCCGGCTCGGCGTTGCTCCACTGCTTCAACTCGACCACGACGTAGGACGGTCCGCCGGTGGTCGGATGGACACCGGCGAGTATCACGTCCGCCCGCTTGCTCGTCAGGGGGAGCCCGTACTCCAACAGCATCTCCACATCGCCGAGTCCGGCCTCGACCAGTGTGTTGGTGAGTGCCGGGATGCTGCGTTCCCAGGAGCGGACCTCCGCGGGGTGCGGCCGGTGGCGGTGCTTGTGCAGGAAGTTCTCGCTCAGCAGCTCTGCCAGTCGTCCTTCGAGGTGGGTGCGGGTGGCCAACGACGCCGCGGACTCACGGAACAGCAAGGGAACGCCCCCAGGCAGCACGAAGTAGCTCGTGCGGGTGGGGGCATGTCCTTCAGTTCCGCGGAAGCGGAGCGGAAGCCCGGCGGGCCGCTGAGATGGTCACCGCAATCCTAGGGCAGGGGTCGGAGGCGGTTCCTGGGGGCGGGACGAAGCGGTCGGGGCGGGTGCGCCGTGGGCCGGGTCCCGAGGGGCCTCGGCACAGCTCCCGACCGCAGCCCGCAGCCCCGCGAAGTCGGTCCGCACGGGTGCGAGGCGGAGGAGGCTGGAGAGGCCGATGGTCTTCTGGGTCGGGCAGCGGGTGTTCAGCACCTTCGTGGGCAGGACGTAGAAGATCCACTGGTCCAGGTCCAGGGGGTCGAGCGTCCGCTTGTCCTCGTGGTGCAGCAGGCAAAAGACATAGACGTCCGAGGAGCGCAGCGCCTCCGGTGCGGAGGTGCCTGTGCGGGCGTCCCAGGAGGCGGTGGGCGCGATGCCGAACGTGGGGACGGACGGCCGGGACTGGGCCCACGACTGGAGGTACGCGGTCGACTTGACCTCGACGCGCCACTCCTCGGGTGTCCGGACGTCGACGGCGTCCCACTCGGTGCGGACGCCGTCGGCCACACCGAGTGCCATGGCCACCAGGTACTCGGCCAGCACGCCGCGCATGGTGTTGCCCGCCAGGTCCGAGCACGCCCAGCTCCAGAAGTCGGCCAGCGCGGCCACGCGTTCGTCGTCGGCCCGGATCGGCTCGTCTCCGCTGCGGCGCGAGACGGGCAGCGGGTCGAGAGGGGAGTTCATGTGGTCCTCCGGTCCTCGGGCTGGTGGGGGCACTCGAGGGTCATAGGATGATGTTGCAAAATCACAGCACGGCGCTGGGGGAACCATGGACGAACTGGTCGAGTTCAAGACGGACAGCGGTGCCTCGGTCGTGGTCGCCGTCGCGGAGCAGAGCCGTGGTGCCCGGCCGGTCTCCCGCGGGGACGGCGTGCTGAGGCAGGCGGGGCAGACCTTCAACGGCGCCCTGGAGAGCATCCACACCGCGGCCGAGTCGGCACTGCGCGTCTTCCGTGACGGCGAGCTCAAGCCCGACACCGTCGAGATCGAGTTCGGCGTGAGGCTCACCGCCGAGGCGGGCGCGGTGATCGCCAAGACGTCCATGGAAGGGCACCTTGTCGTGAAGCTGAGCTGGACGCCGTCCGCCGGGACGACCCCGGCTGGTTGATGAGCTCCAAGTCCTGGCAGGTGCGGGTCACCACCACCGCCGATGTGGGTTCCGGCTTCCTGGTGACCGAACGTCATGTACTCACCTGTGCGCACGTCGTGGACGGCGCGGAGCACGTCGACGTGACGTTCGCCCAGCACCCGGACCTGTCGCCCTGCCGCGCGACCGTGATCGCCACCGGCGAGTGGCGCCGGGACGGCGAGGACCGGGGCGACGTCGCGGTGCTCGAACTCGAACGGCCGGTGAGCGTGACCCCGGCCCGGTTCGCCACCGTGCACGCACCGCTCGCCCATCAGGCGGTCCGGCTGACCGCGTACGGCTTCCCCCGTGGGTACGACGAGGGCATCCTCGGTGAGTTCCGGAGCACCAGCGACCAGCTGATCGCAGGGGAGTGGCTTCAGCTGGAGGCCTGGACGGGCCACGGCGCACCCCTGGAGGAGGGGTTCAGCGGAGCCGCGGTCGTCCGGGAGGACACCGGCGAGGTGGTGGGCATGGTGACCGCCCGCCACCCGGAGGGCGGCGGCGGGCGCATGCTCCCCGTCAGAGCGCTCGTCCGCCGCTGGCCCGACGCGGCCGATCTGGTGCCCGTGCCCGACCACAAGCCCGGCTCCGTGGCCGCCCTGCGCGATCTCATCCAGCGGTGCGCGGACGATCACGCCCCCGAGACGGCGTACCTGAGCGTCATGGAGAAGCTGTCGCCGCTGCCTCCGCCTCCGCCCGCCGGTGGCTTCCTCTCCCTCTGGGACGTGGCCTGGTTCCTTCTGACGGAGGTCAAGCCGGCACCGGGGACCGCCCCGTGGGCGGATTTCGCGGCGCACCTCGCCGGCCGTTCCCCGGACCCGGCCGTCCGGCGCGGGCTGCTGGCCTGGGCCGAGGAGCACGGGGCGGGGACCGCCCCCCGAGGATCGTGGGCACCGGATCCGGTGACATGGTCCCCGATCCTCGTCGAGATCGAATACAGCGGCTCCGACCGCGACACGTACCTCGTCTCGGTCCACGCGGTCCGGGACGGGCGGGCGCGGCTCGTGGCCAGCAGCACCCTCGCCCGGGGACGCGTGCAGGAGTACGTGAGGGAGCACCTCGGCCACGCCTTCGCGCACATCGACCGTGAGAACGGTGACGAGCTCATCGCGTTCGCGGTCCCGGGAGACTGGCTCGGCGAACCCGTCGACGAGTGGCACACCAGCGCGGACGATGCGGCTCCGCTGGGGTGCTCCTCGCCGGTCGTGGTGATGGACCTGAGGCGTCGGCGGGAGTCCAGGCTCCAGTTCAGGCTCCAGAAGGCCTGGGAGACCCTCGACCGCCGGACGGAGGGCGCCGCTTGGCACCGGGTGGAGTGCGACAGCTTCCAGGATCCCGCCAAGCTCACCGTCAGGCTCCGTCTGTTGGAGACGACCGCCGTGGGATACGGGTCGCCGCTCTCCTCTGCGCGGTCGCGCGATCTGTTGCGGGCGGGTCTGAACGCGGCGGTTCCCGTCGTCGTCTGGTCACGGGCCGGTTGCTCCGACCGCCACGACGGGGCCACCGCGGCCGAGCACGCCTGCACGGGCGCCCGCTTCCTCGACACCCTGCAGGAACAGCTCGCGTCCGTGCCGCTGGCCGAGCTCCCGCGCCGGGTGCACACCCTGCGGCAAGAGGCGTACCTGGCCGACGAGCACTGGGCCACCGGTCTGACCCTCGTCTGGGAGGACCCCCGGTGCTTCCCCGAGACGCACGTCTACACACAATCACCGATCTTCTGAGCGAAACCGTACGAGCTGGAGAACTCCCATGTCCCTGTGGCCTGTGTACACCGGTACGGACGAGCCGCACGACGGTGTGTCCCGCCTGCCCGACCCTCCCCCCTGGCGTGCCTTCGACGGCGGACCGCCCCTGCCCTCCCCGTCGGGCGGGGACGACTCCGTGTCGCGTGACCGGAAGCACCGGGCCGGCACCTATCGGGCGACCCGGGAGAGCATCGACCTGGTGAACGCGGCCATGGTCCTGCGCCGGCCGCTGCTCATCACAGGCCCGCCCGGCAGCGGCAAGTCATCGCTGCCCTACGCCGTGGCGAGGGAGCTGAAGCTGGGACCCGTACTGCGCTGGAACATCACCAGCCGCAGCACCCTCCAGGACGGTCTCTACCAGTACGACCCGATGGCCCGCCTCTACGCCGCAAGCAGGGGCGCGGGACGCACGTCACCTGAGAAGCCCGGCGACGGGAACTCCACGGGTGACGCCATCGAGGACCACCTGAGCCTCGGCCCGCTGGGAACCGCCCTGCTCCCCTACGAGCGGCCCCGCGTCCTGCTCATCGACGAGATCGACAAGAGCGACCTCGACCTGCCGAACGACCTGCTCAACGTGTTGGAGGAGGGACAGTACGAGATCCCCGAGCTGGTACGCGCCGCTGAACACACGCCCACGGCACGGCTGATGGCCGCGGGCGGCGAGGACCGCGTCACCGTGGAACGGGGTCTCGTACGCTGCCGGGCGTTCCCGTTCATCGTGCTCACCAGCAACGGCGAGCGGGAGTTTCCTCCCGCCTTCCTGCGCAGGTGCGTCCCCCTGTACCTCAGCCGGCCCGATCCGCGCCATCTGGAAGCGATCGTGCGGGCGCACCTGGGGGACCTGAACGGGGAGACGAAGCAGATGATCGCCACGTTCCTGGAGCGCCGCAGCACCGGGGAACTCGCCACCGATCAGCTGCTCAACGCCATCTACCTGTCGCGCGTCCCCGGTCTGACGACCGAGTCCCGCGAGGCACTGGCCGCCTCCCTGATGACCCATCTCGGCCCGGCCTCGGAGTTCCATGACTTCTGATCCCGGCCGACCGGGCCGGCCCTCGTCCCCGTCCGACCCGGACGGCTCCTCGTCCGCGTCCGATACCGGCCGCCCCCCGTCGCCGTCCGAATTCACGCGTCTCCTCGACGTCCTGCACCGGGCCGGGGGCCAGGGTGTCACCGCGACGGAGGTCGCCGAGCTGATCTGGCTGGCGCGCCACGGCGGCGCGTCAGCACCAGCCTCCGGGCCGGGAGCGCAGGAGCCGATACCAGAGGCGGAGCCGGCCCCGTCGGGCGCGGCGGCTGAACCCGCCGCGGCCCCGGAGCCCTCGCGAGCGTCGGCCGGCGGACCGGGGACTCAGCTGTCACCACGGTCCGACGCGGAACCGCCGGGCGAGGGCGGGGACGAGGAGCGGTACAGATCGTTCCTGGCGCCGCTGCCGCCCATGCTGGCGTATCCGCTTGCGCTCCAGCGTGCCCTGCGGCCACTCCGGCGGCAGGTGCCTTCGCGCCTGAACAGGGAGCTGGACGAGCGGAGCACGGCCTACCGCATCGCCCGTCAAGGCGCCCTGCCCGGTACCTGGCTGCCCGTGTTCCGGGCGAAGCCCGAGCGCTGGCTGACCCTCTACCTTGTGTACGACGCGGGGCCGACGATGCCCATGTGGCGCCCGTTGTGGCGGGAGCTCCACCGTGTCCTGGGGCAGACAGGCGCGTTCCGAGAGGTCAGGCTGCTGGCCCTCACCGAGGACGGCCGCCTCCGGCAGTCCCCCGGCGGCCGCCCGGCCGCGCTGCCGCCGCGCGACGGCCGCGCCGCGGCGCTCGTCCTCAGCGATTGCAGCGGCCCCCACTGGTACGCCGGCCACGAGGCGACCGCGCGCTGGTACGGAGTGCTGGGCCGGTGGGCGCGCACGATGCCGGTGGCCGTCGTCCAGCCCCTCCCGGAGCGGCTGTGGCGCCGCACCGCACTCCCCGGTACGGCGGGTCTGCTCGCGGCGAGGGGACCGGCCGCCGCCAACTCCGCTCTCCGTTTCACCCCGTACGAGCCGACGGGCGAGGAACACTCGGGGCTGCCGCTGCCGCTTCTGGAACCCTCCGCGCGCTGGTTCGCGCACTGGGCGGAACTCGTGGCGGGGAGCACCGGGACGGAGGTGCCCGGAGTGGCCGCCCTGCTGCCCGCCGGTCTTTCGGCGACCCCGCTCGAACGCGGCGGCGTCGAGGCCGCTTCGCTCTCGCCCGAGGAGCTCGTCCTCGACTTCCGCGCCCATGCCTCTCCGCAGGCCCTCCGTCTCGCGACCCATCTGGCCGCGGGCGAACCGATCCTTCCCGTCATGCGATTGGTCCACGCCGTCACAGAGGCGCGGCCGGAACCGCAGCACTTGGCCGAGGTCGTCCTGAGCGGCCTGCTCACGACCGCTCCCGGAAAGCCGGCCTCCTCGGGCCACTACGCCTTCCGCCCGGGTGTGCGGGAGGTGCTGTCACGGGCCGTGCCCCGCTCCACCGCGGCACGGATCGGCGCCGCCATCCAGCGGTACGCCGACGCTGGACCAGGGGAGTTCCCGGTCGTGGCGCGCGACGAGGACGGCGACGGGACGAAGGGGCGCCCGGAGGGGGAGCCCGTGGCGGTGGTGACCGATGAGACGGTCCGGAGGCTGGGCGGCAGCCCGGACCGGGCCCTGGGCGAGGACAGGAGGGACACGGGCACCGGTGGTCCCGGCTCCCTCATCGACGGGCGCTATCGGCTGGTCGAACGACGTCACGCCGGACCGACCTCCGATCTATGGCGGACGACGGACGAGGCGCGGGACCGGGAGGCCACGCTCAAGCTCTTCCACGCGCCGGTGGGGGACGAGACCGGACGGCAGGCCTTCCTGGTCGATGCGGAGTTGCTGGCGGCGACCGACATCGGGGGACTGGCGCGCGTTACCGGTTTCGGATTCCACAAGGGCCGTCCCTACGCGGTGACGGACCCCATCGAGGGGGAGCCGTTCGAGGACCTGCTCGACCCTGTCGCCAGGCCCCTGACCTGGGAGTCGGTCCGGGCGATCGGCGGACAGGTCATCGAGATCCTCGACGCATTGCACCGAAACGGCCTTCCGCATCTGGACCTCGACGCGGCGACCCTGGTAAGGCGCCACGACGGGCGGGTGGTCGTCGTCGATCCCGGCCTAGGCGTCCACGGCCTGTCGGGCGACCGCGGTGACGCGTACAGGCGATGGACGGCCCCCCCGCCCGCGTACCGCTCGCCCGAGCAGCTCTTCGGCCGGCAGGTCGATCACCGAAGCGACCTGTACGCGCTCGGCTGTCTGTTCTACGCGATGGTCACCGGGGCCGCTCCCGCCCTGACCCACCGCGCCGTGCGTAACGCGTGGGCGCACGGAGGTCTGCATCCCGGGCCGGAGTTTCACTCCGTCCACCCGCCCGGTTTCGACGCGCTCGTCACCGACCTGCTCGCCGCCCGGCCCGAGGACCGGCCCGCCGATGCACAGACGGTGAAGGCGAGGCTCATGAGTGTGCCCGCGGACGATCCGGAACTGACAGCGGTCGCCGGGACCGTGCTGGCCCTGGATCCGGACGGCACTCGCATGGGACGGGTCCTGCGGGACACCATCGACACCGTCCTCGATGGTGAGCGGACCGGCCGCTACGACTGGACGGACCTCTTCAAGACGGAGAGGACACACCTTGGGACGCTGGTGGAGATCGCCGTCCAGCGCGAGTTCGGGTTCGACAACGGGGACGCGATGGACTACCGGATCGCGGGGGTGGAGGTGGACTGCAAGTACTCCCAGCGGTTCGGTGGATGGATGATCCCGCCCGAGGCCGAGGGCCACCTGTGTCTGCTGGTGTGGGCGGACGACCACGAGAGCCGTTGGAGCGTCGGACTGGTGCGCGCCGCCAGGGAACGGCTCAGCGTCGGCTCGAACCGGGACAGGAAGGCTACGGTCAGGGCCGAGCGTCGCGACGAGATCGTCTGGCTCTGGCGCGACGCGGACCTGCCGGAGAACGTCCTCCTGCACATCCCGGCCGAGGACCGCGCCGCCATTCTCGGGCACACGTCCGGTCAGCGACGGCTCGATGAGTTGTTCCGGCGGGTGCAGCAGCGCCGGATCGGGCGGAACACGGTCCGTACCGTCGCACAGCAGAAGGACTACATGAAGCGGGTCCGCGGGAACGGCGGGTCGCGCTCCACGCTCCGGCCCCACGGGATCGTCGTCCTCGGCGACTACCGGTCCCATCAGGAGATCGCCCGCGGACTTGGACTTCCCATCCCCCGGGAAGGGGAATTCGTCAGTGTCCGGCTGGCGAGGGCTGTTCCCGGCGATGACCGGCCCTTCGTGGAGTTCGACGGCGCGCGGTGGTCGGTGGCGTCCCCCGATGACCCCGTCGTCACGGCACCCGAACTTCCCTCCAGCCTCGGACGGGTGGGAGACGAAGGGACGTGAGCAGTCTTCCGTGACCACCGTCACCCCCGTAGCCCGTGATGTCTCTGCGGGCGGGGGGCAACCGCCGGGTTCCGTCGCTTCTTTGGTGAAGGGTGGGCTTCAGTGGACTGCGAGAGTTTTGTGTTGTGTGCGGCCGGTATGGAGGAACGTGCTGCCGAGTTCGTGGATCGGGCGGGGGTGCGGCTGCCCCTCGACTACTCCGTGGGGAGCCTGCGGGTCGTCGACCGGATCGTCGACGGGCTGTGGCGGGGAGGTGCCGGGCGAGAGGCCGTCGCCGGGACCCTGCTCGGGCTCGGCGCTTACGTCGGGGAGGTGCTGGTGCGGGAGGCTGGGCCGTGTGGGTGGACCTGCCGGACGGGCACCTGCTGCGCTCCGTCTTCGCCCACCCCGTCGCCGTGCGGATGCCGGATGGGCGCGTGTGGAACCCGCTCGGCAGGACCATGAACCGTTTCGAGATCGGTCCCAAGAAGTCGCTGCACCTCTACTTCCTCACCTTGCACGGGCGGCGGACCGACCGAGAACCGGGTACGGGGCGGCGTGCTTCGCGCAGGACCCAGCCTCGGAATTCCAGGAACCGGACGGTGGCCATCGAGATCTGGTCGTGTCGGGCCGAAGCCCACTCCTCGGCCCCGAGGGCTTCGACCGTGACGTACCCGGAGCCGTGGGTGCAGCTCCGGAATGTCCGTCACGCGGCTGCCTGGGTGTGGGAGGCGAGCTGGGGGAAGGCGTCTTCCCATACCGTGCGCACAGTGCGGCCGACGAGGGTGCGCAGCACCTGCCACAGATGGAGGATCAGGTTCCGGCCGAGGTGGAGGGGCAGGTCCTCGCGCAACCCCTCGTGCAGGACGGTGCGGTACAGGCCCATACGCTGGCGCGGCTTGCTCATGTCATACGACGTCATTTTCGACCAGGCCATGTGCAGAGGCAGCTCTACGACCCCTTGGATCGGGCCGTGCAACTCCGGTATGCGCCCCCGGGACTTCTCCCGGTACAGCGCGAGGTCCTCGGCCTCCGTCCCCGAGGGGTTCTTCGGCATGGGTGCGGGGTGTGGTGGGCTGGAGGCCATGCCTCCATTCTGGGGCCGGAGTGGTGGCGCGGGTCATAATGAGCCAGCTGGTCTCCGGAGTGAGCGGGACGGAGTCTGCTGGGGCGACTGGTCATGGCAGCTCGGTCTGGCTCGAATGGGCGGGACAGGCTGTCGACCGTGACGCTCTGGACGCAGTCATGACGCGCGACGAGCTGAGAAAGCTGCTCTGACCTGGTCTTTTCCATGACTCGCTCATGTCGACATCTTTTCGATGACCCGCCACGTGGAGTGCGTGGCGATTCTGGAGCCGGTGAAGAAGGACGCCTGAGCTGGGGTTTCGCGGGGGCGTGGTGGGGGTGCTGGGCCTTCTGCGGGTGCGGGTGCGGGGCGGTCGGGGTGAGGGTGACGGGCCCGGGTGTCGTCGTCGGTGATCGCTTTCGGTGTTCCCTCCTTGATTAGGGTGGCAAGTGCCGTGCTTGGCAACGGCGTTGGGACCGGGGAGGGGTGGAGGATGCGGCGTGAGCGGGTGAAGGGGGCTTCGGTCGGCGTGTTGCCTTCCGTGGTGCGGGTCGGGCTCGGGGGGATCGCGGGGCTCGCCGCGGTGGTGGTCGCCGTGCTCGGGGTGATGTACGCCGGTGACAGTGAGCCCGGGAGCGTCGACGTGCGGGTCTGGGCCGGGGTGGAGGGGGTGGTGCCGCCGTGGCTGTGTGTCGCGCGGGCCGTGGACTTCCTGGGGGAGCCCGTCGGAGCGGTCGTGCTGGTCGGGGGCGCCGTCGTCGGGTGCCTGCTGCTGCGGTGGCCCCGGGCTGCCGTGTTCGTCGGGGTCGGGGTCGGGGCGGCCGTGGTCGTGGCCCGGCTGCTCAAGTTCCTGGTGGGGCGGACCATTCACGGGGACAATCTGTCTTTCCCCAGTGGGCACACCGCCTTTCTCACCGCGTTCGTCCTCGTGGTGGCGTTGCTCGTGGTCGGGCGGTTCGGGTTCGGGAGGGTGGCCGGGCCGGTGCTCGTGTTCACCGTCGCGCTCGTCGCCGGTGTCGTCATGGGGTGGGCGCAGGTCGTCCTGGGCGCGCACTACCCGACCGACGCCCTCGGCGGCTGGTGCACCGCGCTCGCGGTGGTGCCGGCGGTCGCGTGGGGCGTCGATCGGGTCGGAGGCTCCGGGCGGTGACCTCGCGTCACGCCCGGCGGCGGAAGACCGGCTTCACCGGGCGGCCCCCCAGCCAGGGAGTCGGGTCCCCGGCGTCCAGCGCCTTCCGGTAGACCGCGCAGGCCCGGGACACCGCCTCGACGGTGTGGTCGATGTCGGCGTCGTCCAGCGCGCTGCTCACCACGAACGACGGGGCCAGCACCCCGCCCGCGAGGAGTCCGCGCAGGAACAGGGTGCGGTACTCCTGCGACGGTCGGCCCTTCTCGTCGAGGGTCGCGAAGACCAGGTTGCTGGCCCGGCCCCGTACGACCACGTGGTCGCCGACGCCCATCGCGGTCGTCGCTTCGCGGACTCCGGCGGCCAGACGCTCGCCCAGGGCGTGCAGACGGGCGGTGACGCCCTCTTCCGTGTAGGTGGTCTGCACGGCCATCGCGGCCGCCAGGGAGTGCGTCTCCGCGCCGTGCGTGGTGGAGAGGAGGAACACCCGGTCGTCGGAGTGACGCAGGCCGCCGCGTTCCATCAGCTCGCGGCGGCCCGCCAGTGCGGAGACCGCGAAGCCGTTGCCCAGCGACTTGCCGAACGTGGAGAGGTCGGGGACGACTCCGTACAGGCCCTGGGCGCCCGCCTCGGACCAGCGGAAGCCCGTGATCATCTCGTCGAAGACCAGGACGCAGCCGTACCGGTCCGCCAGTTCGCGCAGGCCCGCCAGGTAGCCGGCCGGCGGCTCGGTGTGGGTCGCCGGTTCCAGGATCAGGCAGGCTATCTCGCCCTCGTGCCGCGTGAGCAGGTCCTCCGTGGCCTTCAGGTCTCCGTAGGGGAACGTCACCGTGAGGTCCGTGGGCGGGATTCCCGCCGACATCGGCGTGGTGCCGATGAACCAGTCGTCCACCGAGAAGAACGGGTGGTCGGCGCACAGGGCCACCCGCGGGCGTCCCGTGACGGCGCGGGCGAGGCGTACCGCCGCCGTGGTGGCGTCCGAGCCGTTCTTCGCGAACTTCACCATCTCGGCGGTCGGGACGGTCGCGAGGAAGCGCTCCGCCGCCTCGGCCTCCAGGATCGACGGCCGGACGAAGTTGCCGCCCCGGTCGATCTCCCGTCGCACCGCCTCGACCACGCGCGGGTGGGCGTGACCGAGGCTGACCGACCGCAGGCCGGAGCCGTACTCGACGTAGCGGTTGCCGTCGACGTCCCACACGTGGGCGCCGCGACCGTGGCTGATGACCGGGGCCAGGTTCTCGGGGTACTGGTCGTCGCCCTTGGCGTAGGTGTGCGCGCCCCCGGGGATCAGGGCGTGCAGGCGCTCGTTCGCCTTCCGCGACCGGGGGAGCTCGAACTCTTCAGTGTCCACGCCGACCTCACTTCTCTCCGTGCTTCAGGACCTCGGCGAGGCTCGGCGCCTCCCGGTCCCGTGGGGACATCGACGTGACCGGCAGCGGCCAGGGGATGGCGAGTTCGGGGTCGTCGAAGGCGATCGTCACGTCCTCCGCCGGGTCGTGCGGACGGTCGATCCGGTACGAGGTGTCGGCGGTCTCGGTCAGCGCCTGGAAGCCGTGGGCGCACCCCGCCGGGATGTACAGCGTCGCCTGCGTCTCGCCGGACAGCTCGAAGAAGGCCCGGTTGCGGTAGGTCGGAGAGTCGGCCCGCAGGTCCACGACGACGTCGAAGACCTTGCCGTACGAGCAGCGCACCAGTTTGGCCTCGCCCGCGCCCGAGCGCAGGTGCAGGCCGCGCAGCACCCCCCGCACCGAGCGGGACAGGCTGTCCTGGACGAAGGCGTCCGGGTCGAGGCCGACCGAGCGGAGCACCTCGGCGTCGAAGGTGCGGCAGAAGAAGCCGCGTTCGTCGGCGTGCGGCGTCGGTTCGAACAGGTATGCGCCCGCGATCTCCGGGACTTCGGTCGCTTTCATGGAGCCTTCCGCGAGGTGGGGGTGGTCGTCGGGAACAGGGCCGCCGTCAGGGCGGTGAACTGGTGGGCGAGTCGCCGGGCGGCGGCCTCGTTCCGCTCGGCGAGCGTCTGCCGCAGCTCCGCCGAGCGCTTCTCGAGGTCCCGGAACTGTTCGAGCAGCCGGTCGGCGTCGACCTCGCGCGCCGGGTGGCGGTACTCGGCGAGGCCCATCCGCGCCATGAGGGCGTCGCTCTTCGCCGCGTAGCTGACCGCGAGCACCGGAGTGCCCGCCTTCAGCGCGCAGATCAGATTGTGGTAGCGGGTCGCCACCGCCGTGTCGGCGGCCGCCATCTCCTTCGTCAGGTCCGCCAGCGAGGCCGTCCCGGCGGCGGTGACCAGCGGCGAGTCCACCGCGTCGAGGATCGCGGCGACCACCGTCGCGTCGACGTCGTCGCCGGTGAGCAGCCGGACCGGCCTGCCGTCCTCGACCAGCGCGCGGACGAAGCGGATCGTCCCGTCGAGATAGCGCCGGTGGATCGCCCCGGCCCGGGCACGGTCGTCGTTGCCGCCGTGGAAGTCCATGACGCCGACGCAGACCAGGCCCGGCGGGCCCGCCGGGGGGGACGGCGGCACCGGCAGGGAGAACGCGAGGTCCGGGTACACCTCGTCGCGCGCGGTGTCCACGCCCATCGCCCGCAGGGCGTCGCGGGACTGGTCGTCCCGGTACGACCGGTAGGCGGCGAGCCGCGCCGACCAGCGGACCAGGGCCCGGGTCGGCCGGTCGCGGATCGGTGCGGCGCCGACGCCGACGAGCGCGACCGGGGTGCCGAGGAGCCGGCCGGCCGCGCAGAGCAGGAACAGCGCGTACGGGAAGCCCCACGGCCGCAGGGGCAGCGTGGCCTCCAGGACGCCCATGCCCGGGACGATCACCACGTCGTGCCGGCGCACCCAGGCGGCGGTGCGGAAGACGTCGACGAGCTTGCCCAGGCCCTTCCCCGCGACCGCGCCGGCGCGCGAAGCGGTCCGGTACTCCCCGCGGTACCAGTGCAGACGGGTCGCGGGGATCCCGTAGCGGGCCGTGACCGCTCCGGGGCCGCCGCACAGCGCGTCGACGACCGCCCCCGGGTGCTCGGCGCGGAGGTATCCGAGGACGGCCTCCAGCGATCCGTCGTTGCCGAGGTTGCCGGAGCCGAGCAGGCCGAAGACCCCGACCCGTACGGGAGTCATGACCGCCTTCCCTCGCGCCCGGCCACGAGGTCGTCGACGGAGGCGGCGAGCCGGGCCGGGTCGACCGGCGCGCGGTCCTCGACCCGCTCGCCGGCGCCCGGCCGGGCCCGGCTGGCCGCCCACTCGACCAGGTGGCCGTAGCACGCGCGCCGGTCGGCCACGGACAGCGGCGCCCGCCGGATCGCCGAGACGAAGCCCAGGACGTACTCGGCGAGCAGCCGGGGCGTCGGGTGCAGCGGGCCCGCCCGGCGCGGGTCCAGGTTGACGCACCGGGAGCGCTTGGAGGGGTTCGCCCGCTCGGCGCGGGTGGGGTGGTCGCGGCGGAAGTACAGCAGCTCCGGCACCTGGTGGAAGGGGCCGTGCAGACCGATCTCGCAGACGAACGTGCGGTCCGCGTGGTGGTAGCTGTCCATCGGCTTCACCCGGCGCAGCACGTCGGCCCGTATCACCCCGTAGAAGTCGTCGCCGCCGGGCTCGAACAGCATGCTGCGGAAGCGCTCCGGCGCGCGCCGGGAGGCGGTGGCGAGCGTGTACTCGTACGGGACCTTCACCCGGCCGTCGCCGTCGATGACGGCCTGGTCGGCGTGGGCGAGGATCACCTCCGGCCGCTCGTCGAGCGCGTCCACGCAGCGCCGCAGCAGGTCGCGCGCGTACAGGTCGTCGTGCGAGGCCCACTTGAACAGCTCGGTGCGGCACTCGGCGAACAGCCGGTTGTGGTTCGGCGTCGCGCCGATGTTCCGGGGCAGCCGGAGGTAGCGGACGCGCGCGTCCGCGGCCGCGTACGCGCGGCAGATGTCCTGGGTCCCGTCGGTCGAGGCGTTGTCGGACACGACCAGCTCGAAGTCCTCGTAGGTCTGGCCGAGCAGGGCGTCGAGCGATTCGGCGAGGTACTCCTCGCCGTTGTACACGGGCAGGCCGATGGTCAGCCTGGGTCGGGCGGTCATGAGGTCCTCACTTCGGGGATGGGGTTCCGGTGGCGCTCGCGCAGGGCGGAGTGCAGCTGCAGCCACCACACGGCCGAGCCGACGGCGGTCGCGGCGGCGACGCCCCAGGCCGAGCCGACGGTGCCGGCCACGAGCGCCCCGCCGAGCCCGCCGGTGACGTAGCAGGCGGAGGCGAACAGCTGGGCGCGCAGGCTGCGCCGGGCCGCGCCGAGCGCGCGCAGCCCGGCCGCCGCGCCGGTGCCGAGGCCGGCGCCCGCGACGCCGAGCGTGGCCGGCACGACGAGCTGGGCGGCGGAGGGCCAGACGCCGCCGAGCACGAGCTCGCCGAGCCGGTCCGGCACGAGCAGCAGCGCGGCGCCCCAGAGCAGCGCGGCGACGGCCTGTCCGCCGCCGAGCAGGAGGCAGAACCGGCCGAGGCGGTGCGGGGCCCGGCGCAGCACCCGGGCCGCCTCGGCGACGGTGACGAGCGACAGGCCCATCAGCAGGGCGAGGAACGGCCCGAGCAGGAGCTCGGCGCCGCGGACCGCGCCCACCGCGCCGACCCCGACGATCACGCCGAGCCCGTACGACCGCAGCTGGCCCGCGCCGCTGAGGCTGCCGTTCTCGACCAGGTAGCGGTAGCCGAGGTCGCGCTGCTCGCGGAGCCAGCCGCGCGCCCCGGCCGTCCGGGGCCGGAGGCCGGACTGGAGCCCGCCGTACGCGGCGGCGACCGCGGCGGACGCGCCCCAGGCGAGCACGAAGGCGGCCACGCTGCCCACGCGGGCCGCCACGACCATGGCCGGGACGAGCGCGACGCCCCACACCAGGTCGTTGACGAACGCCTTCCGGCCGGCGCCGGCGGCGAAGAAGGCGAACCGCCAGGCGTCCTGCAGCAGCAGCCCCGGCAGGACGACGCCCAGGCAGGCGAACGCGGCCCCCACGTCGCCGCCGAGGGCGAGCCCGGCCAGCAGGCACACCGCGCCGACGGCGGCACCGACGGCGAGCGCGGCGCCCGTCGACCGGGCCGCCGCCGCGCGCCAGGCCGTGGGCGACACACCGCTGAAGCGCACCACCAGCGGATCGGTGGCGAGCCCCCGGGAGGCACCGAGCACCACGCCGTAGGTCACCCACGCGAGGCTGAACACGCCGAAGGCGGTCACCCCCAGCGAGCGCGCCACGTAGAACCCCACCACGAAGTTGGACATGCTGGAGGCCGCCTGGTCGGCCAGTCCCCAGGACAGTCGGCCGACGACGGCGCGCCGGACGGACCGGGCCGGTGCCGTCGTCGTCTCCTCCTCGGTGGTCATCGGCCTCACGCCTTGATCAGTCCGGCGGCGACCAGGGCGTCGGCGGCGGCGGCGACGGTGTCGAACGGCAGCCCGGACCGTTCGGCGACGTCCAGCAGACCGTGCTCGCCGTCGGAGAGGTTGAGCACCCAGAGCATGGCCATCTGGGCCTGCTTGGTGTCGCTGCGGCCGCCGAGCGCGTCGTACAACCCGCGTCGGCCGAGCTGCGGTTCGCCGTAGGGGCTGAGGTTGAGGTGGCGCCGGTTGCGGTCGAGGACGGCGAAGGCCTCGCGGCAGACGGCGAGGGTGTCCGCCATCGCCTCCGGGGAGACGAAGTCCGGGTTGTCCGCCGAGGTGTGGTACTCGGGATAGCCGGCGTACGGGGTACGGGTGAGCGAGCCCACGCCGAGGTCGAAGCCGGGCGAGCAGAACTGCCGCTCGTCGTAGCCGTACGGAGTGAACTCGACGATGTCGTGCGGTCGTCCGGAGGCGGCCAGCACGTGCCGCATCACCCGGTCGATCTCCGCGTCGCCCCGCCGGCTCCGCTTGTACGTCAGACTGCCCCGGTCGCCGGCGCAGGCCAGCACGACGCCGTGCTTCACCCGGTCGATCCGCTCCTTGTTGCGGGCCAGCCAGGTGATCGCCCCGATGGTGCCGGGCGCGAAGAGGAACCGGTACGTGTAGTACGGCGTCCCCTCCGCGAGCGCCCGGGCGAGGAACGTCGCTACCGCGATGCCGGCCAGGTTGTCGTTGGCCAGCGACGGGTGGCAGACGTGGCAGGAGACGATCACCTCCTCGGCGACCCGGCCGGGGACCACGTGCTCGGCGTAGGTGAGGTGCCCGTCGGCGAGCGTGGAGTCGATCCGCACCTCGTACTCGCCGTCCGGCAGCGCGTCCAGGGTCTCCTGGGCCAGGCAGAAGCCCCACTCCGGCTTGTAGTAACTGGTGCGGTACGGCACCAGCTCCGGCTGCTCCGGCAGGGTGTGCAGGTGCCCGCGCAGCTCGCTCAGCGGCATGGTCGCCGACACCGGGACGCTGTAGCCGAGGACGTGCAGGCTGGACGCGGCGAAGTCGACGACCCGGTTTCCGGCCGCGTCGGCGACGTACGCGTCCCGGATGTTCCACTCCTGCGGCACCGTCCAGTCCAGGACCTGCGTCCCGGTCGGCACCTCGTGCACCTCCAGCGGGAGGTACTCGCCGACGATCTCCAGGGTGGCGCGCACCCCGTCGCCGGTGATGCTCCGGCACAGCGGGTACAACCGCTCCACCAGCGCGTGCATCTCCTCGCCGACCGCCGTCATCGGCGCCACCGCAGGGTGTCGTCGACGGCGCCGGTGCCGGAGGCCGCGCGCAGCACGGCGAGGCGGGTGAAGCGCCGCTCGAAGTCCTCCCGGGTGAGGCCGTGCTCCCGGTAGGCGTCGGCGAGTTCCAGCGCGCCCCGCTTCACCGTCCACTCGCAGTCGAAGCCGGGGACCGCGGCGCGGAACCGGGAGAAGTCCACCCGGTACGACCGCGGATCGGCGCCGGTCTCGCCGGTGATCCGCACCTTCGCGCCGTCCACCGCCTCGGCGACCTGCTCGGCGATCTCGGCGACCGTGACGTTGTTGGTCTCGCTGCCGATGTTGAACGCCCGGTCGTGCACCGCCTCCCGGGGCGCCTCCAGCGCGGCCGTGAAGGCCCGCGCGATGTCGGCGGCGTGCACCAGCGGGCGCCAGGGGGTGCCGTCGGAGAGCACGAGCACCTCGCCGGACAGCAGCGCGTGGCCCACCAGGTTGTTCAGCACGATGTCGGCGCGCAGCCTGGGGGAGTAGCCGAAGGCGGTGGCGTTGCGCATGTACACCGGGGTGAAGTCGTCGTCGGCCAGGGCGTGCAGGTCGTCCTCCACCCGCACCTTGGACTCCGCGTACGGCGTCACCGGGCGCAGCGGGGCGTCCTCGGTCACCAGCTCGTCGCCGCCCGCCGCCCCGTAGACCGAGCACGTCGACGCGTACAGGAAACGTCCCACCCCTGCCTCGCGGGCCAGCCGGGCGAGGCGCACGGACGCGTGGTGGTTGATGTCGTAGGTGAGTTCGGGCGCCAGCGACCCCAGCGGGTCGTTGGACAGCGCGCCCAGGTGGATCACGGCGTCCACCCCGGCCACGTGCTCGGCCGTGACGTCGCGCAGGTCCACCCGGTGGCCCGCCGGGTCCCTCGGCGCCGGGCCGAGCACACAGTCGGCGAACAGGCCGGAGTCGAGCCCGACGACCTCGTGCCCGGCGGCGGTGAGGACGGGAGCCATGACGGTTCCCAGGTAGCCCTGGTGGCCGGTCAGCAGTACGCGCAAGGTTCAATCCCCCAGGTCGAGAGTGAGTTTGGTGACGGCGAACGCCTCGGCGTAGCGCGCGTGGCATTCGATGCCGCGGATCCGTGCGAGGCCGAGGAAGGCCTCCCGGTCGTACCAGGGCCGGTGCCGCTGCGAGGGGTAGTGCTCCTGCAGCAGCCGCACCTTCTCCTCGGCGATCTCCGGCGACAGCGGCTGGTACGCCACCGGACGGCCGAGGTCGGCGTCCCACTTGACGATCTCGTAGCCGAGCACGAGGTGGTCGCGGAACGCGGTGGACATCAGCTTCGCCAGGGTGCGGTGGTCCTGGTGCGCGTCCTCGGTGCGCGGGGCCAGGACCAGATCCGGCTCGGTCCGCTCGCGCAGCTCCTCGACCGCCGCCTTGGCCTCCTCCCAGTGCGCGGGAAGCCGGCCGTCCGGCAGCTTGAGCACGGTCAGCCGCAGGTCGGCGTCCGGGCAGAAGGCGGCGAGCGCGGCCTGCTCCTCCTGCTCCCGCTCGCTTCCGCCGCCGGAGAGCACCAGCGCGTCGACGCGGATGCCCGGCCGCGCGAGGCACAGCGCGAGGAGCGTGCCGCCGGCGCCGATGGCGACGTCGTCGCAGTGCGCGCCCACCGCGACGATCCGGTCCAGGTGCCCGGCACCGAGGCGGATCACGCGGTCACCCCCGCGGCGTCCCGTTCCCACACGGCCCACGGGCGGTCGCCCCGGGCGTAGGCCTCGTCGAGCGCGGCCCGCTCCTTCACGGTGTCGGTCGGCTTCCAGAAGCCGCGGTGCCGGTGTGCCACCAGACGGCCTTCCTTGGCCAGACCGGCGCAGCCGTCGGCGACCAGGTCCCCGCCCTCCGGTATGTGGTCGAAGACCTCCTGGCGGAGCACGAAGTAGCCGCCGTTCTCCCACAGCGGCAACTCGCTGACCGCGGTGATGCCCCCCACGAGCCCGTCCTCGCCCAACTCCACGCAGTGGAAGGAGGACTGCGGCGGCACCACCATCATCGACGCGCCGGCGTCACGCCGGGAGAACCGCTCGATCATCTCCGGCAGCGGCGCGTCGGTGAGCACGTCGGCGTAGTTGGCGAGGAACATCTCGTCACCGTCCAGGTGGTGCCGCACCCGGCGCAGCCGCTCCCCGATGGGCGACTCGATGCCGGTCTGGGCGAACGTGATCGTCCAGTCGGACATGTCGGTGGACAGCAGCTCGGTCCGGCCGCCGCGCAGCACGAAGTCGTTGGACGTCGTCTCCTCGTAGTGGAGGAAGAAGTCCTTGATGTGGTGCGCGCCGTATCCGAGGCACAGGATGAACTCCTTGTGCCCGTAGTGCGCGTAGTAGCGCATCACGTGCCAGATCAGCGGGCGCGGGCCGACCATGGCCATCGGCTTGGGCACGTCGTCCGCGGCGCCGCTCCGCATCCGCATCCCGTAACCGCCGCAGAACAGGACGACCTTCATGCTGTGACCTCTTTCGCAGGCACCTCGACGATGCTCAGTTCCGGGATGGGGAAGACGAGGCGGCCGCCCCACTCGTGCACGAAGGACAGCTGCTCGACCAGCTCGGCCCGCAGGTTCCACGGGAGGACGAGGACGTAGTCCGGCCGGTCGGCGGCGATCCGCTCGGGCGGCAGGATCGGGATGCGGGTGCCCGGGGTGAACCTGCCGTGCTTGTAGGGGTTGCGGTCGACCGTGTACGCGAGCAGGTCGGGCCGGATGCCGCAGTGGTTGAGCAGGGTGTTGCCCTTGCCCGGGGCGCCGTAGCCGACGACCGTCTCGCCGCGCTCGGCCGCCTCGATGAGGAAGCGCAGCAGGTCCCGGCGCACCTTGGCCACCCGGTCGGAGAACTCGGTGTACCCGGACGGGTCCTGGAGTCCGGCGGCCTTCTCCCGGTCGAGCACCTCGGCCACGCGCGCCGTGGGCTCGCCGGCCGCCGCCGAGGGCCGGGCCCACAGCCGGACGGAGCCGCCGTGCGTGGGCAGCAGTTCGACGTCCACCAGCGTGAGTCCGCCGCTCGCGAGCGCCCGTGCCGCGGACGCGACCGTGTAGTACTGGAAGTGCTCGTGGTAGATCGTGTCGTACTGGTTCTCCTCGATCAGGGTCAGCAGGTGCTGCACCTCGACGGAGACCCAGCCGTCGTCGGCGACCAGGGCGCGCAGCCCCCGGGTGAAGCCGATGACGTCGGGGATGTGCGCGTACACGTTGTTGGCGACGACCAGGTCCGCCGGGCCGTGCTCGGCGCGGACGGCCGCACCCGTCTCGGGGCTCAGGAACGCGGTGACCGTGGGCACCCCCGCGTCCCGCGCCGCGGCGCCCACGTTCACCGAGGGCTCGATGCCGAGACAGCGGATCCCCCGGTCCACCACGTGCTTCAGCAGGTAGCCGTCGTTGCTCGCGACCTCGACCACGAAGGCGTCGTCGCCGAGGGCGAGCCGCTCCGCGGCGTCCGTGACGAACGTGCGCGCGTGCTCCACCCAGGAGGTCGAGTACGAGGAGAAGTACGCGTACTCCTCGAAGGTCTCCTCCGGCGTGATCAGCGGAGGGAGCTGAGCGAGCCAGCAGTCGGTGCAGACCCGCAGGTGCAGCGGGTACGCGGGCTCGGGCCGGTCCAGTGCGTCCGCGGCGAGAAAGCTCTCGCACGGTGGCGTCGCCCCGAGATCGACGACGCTCGTGAGCGCCGCCGAGCCGCAGAGTCGGCATCGTGTCATTTACTGCCCCCCATCGATTCCGCCCGCACCGCGATCGCGGTGCGGTACTCCTCCAGCAGGCGCTCCAGGCCGACGGCCGGACTGAAGCGCTGCTCGTACCGTCGCCGGGCCGCGAGGCCCATCTCCCGGTTGCGGGCCGGAGCGGCCGTGATCCGGCGCAGCCGGTCCGCGAGCGAGGCGGCCTCGCCCGGCCGGTGCAGCAGCCCGGTCACCCCCTCGTCGACGAGTTCGACGAAGGCGCCGTGCCCGGCGGCGACGGCCGGGACCCCCGCCGCCATCGCCTCGGCGACCACCAGGCCGAAGGTCTCCCTGGCCATCGAGGGAGCCACCACGGCCACCGACCGGGCAACGGCCCGCCGGCACTCCTCCGGGTCGTACAGGCCGACGTACCGCACGTCGTCCCGGCCCTCCGCCCAGGCGGCCACCTCCCGCTCCAGCGGCCCCGCCCCGGCGAGCACGAGCGGCACGCCCGCCCCGCCGTCCGCCGCGAGCCCGTCCCACGCGGCCATGAGCAGCCGCACGCCCTTGGGCTCCGCGAGCCGGCCGAGGAAGAGCAGGTGCTCGCCGGCGCCCGTCCGGCGCTCGCCGGGATCGGGCACGAAGTTGTGCTTCACCGCGAGGCGCTCGGCCGGCATGCCGGACCGCACCAGGATGTCGCGCTGCGCCGCGGAGATGCAGAGGAACCGCTCCACCCCGGACCACCAGCGCCGCCGGTTGACCGACAGGCTGACCGCGAGCGGAACCGTCGCCAGCCGGGAGTCCCGGTAGCAGCCGTGCCGGACGGCGGGCAGCGGGGCCGTCGAGCCGACGCACTCGGTGCACGGCCGGCCGTCCCGGTGCAGCGTGCCCGGCGGGCAGACCTGGGTGTAGTTGTGCAGCGTGGCGACGACGGGCACGCCGGCGTCGGCGCAGGCGGCGATCACCGCCGGCGACAGCAGCGGGAAGACGTTGTGGACGTGCACCACGTCCGGCCGGTCGGCGCGGAGCCGGGCGGCGAGCTCCGTACGGACCGCCGGGTTCCACGGCACGAGGAGCGGCACCGCGACCTTGCCGAGGAGGGACCGGCCGGCGATGTCGTCGCTGCGCCGCTCGAACAGGTCGACCCGGTGGCCGGCCGCGCGCAGCAGCGCCACCTCCTCGTCGACCACCCTGTTCTCCCCGCTCGGCTGCGCCGAGGAGTAGCGGTTGTGCACCACCAGGACATGCATGCTCAGGTCACCTCCGGGCCCATCGCGGGACGCGTCGTCGGGAAAGGTCGGGCCTCTGACGAGGGACGCCGGGCGCCGGGAGCGGCGCGGCCGCGGCGGGCGCCGCGAGCAGCGAGGCGGCCAGGGCCAGGTGCAGCAGGTACGCCGAGGCGTCGCCGAGACCCACCTCGGTGTACGACGAGATCGCGCAGTAGCTGATCAGGAAGATCGCGCAGGCCCTCGACAGCGACGGCGGCCGCAGCAGCGCGATGCAGCCGAGCGCGAGGAGGAACGTCGCCACGACGGCGACGCCGAGCAGCCCCTGCTCGTTGTAGACGGCCAGCCAGCTGTTGTCGATCGGCAGCCCGTCCCACGACTTGTCGCCCAGGCCCAGGCCGAAGACGGTGTCCCCGGTGGTCCGGGGAGCCGAGAGGAGGGAGTCCCACACCTTCGCCCGGCCGGTGAGGTTGGAGAAGTTCTGCTGGCTCTGCCCGCGCAGGAACCACGTCCGCAGCGCGGAGCCGAACACCACCGCGGCCACCGTCGCGCACAGCACCGCCCAGACGAAGAACTTCCGCGCGGCGGCACTGGTCAGGATGAGCGAGCCGATCGCCAGGACCAGACCGATGATCATGCCGAGCGTCGCCGTCCGGGTGTGGGTCATGGCGAGCAGCACGAACGACGGCACGATGACCACCGCCGCACCGGCCGGGGTGGTCCGGCGGCCGAGGAGCAGCAGCACGGAGAGCCCGATGATCACCGCGGCGTACTGCCCGATCTGCGGCGGCGTGAGCGGCCACAACGCGCCCACGAGACGTCCGCCGTAGTACTCGGGCATGGCCGTGCCCGGCGAGACGACCAGGCCGGCGGCCACCAGGACCAGCACCGCGAAGTACCACCGGATGTGGTGGTGGACGAACCGCGGACTGCCGTCCCACCAGCGGCTGAGCAGCCACAGCGTGCCGACGAAGAGCGCGAGCCGCGCGCAGCGGAACAGCGCGCCCGCCCCGGCGTCCACACTGGAGATCAGGCTCGGCACGAGCAGCAGGGTCAGCAGGAACACGAACGCGCTGGGCCGGATCCGCAGCGGCCGGTTGACCGTGAGCGCCAGCGTGAACGCGCCGACCAGCGCGCCCATCGTGACCATCTGGATCAGGGAGCGGGGGATCGGGACGACCGTCTTCGCCCCGGCGGAGCCCAGTACGTTGAGCGCGAGGAGCGCCCAGGCGATCCCGACCGCCCGGGGGGCGCGGTCCGTGCCCGCCTCGATGTCCGTACGCACCTCAACCACCGTCCCGCGCGCGGAAGGTGCTTCCCGCGTCCTGCCCGTACGGGGCGCCCTGCCACTGCCCGGCGCCGAGCGTCCGGCCCGCGTCGTGCGCGACGAACGTCCACGGCCCGACGTAGACGTTGTCGTGCCAGCGGTTGTCCTGCCGGAAGGTGATCGCCCGGGCCACCCGGTCGCCCTTGTACGGCGACCAGTCCGGAGAGGTCCCGTCGTTGGAGAGCACCGCCATCCGGCCGCACCGGTCCGTGCAGTCGAGGACGGACTTGTCGAGGACGAAGCGGTTGCCGTGGATGTCCACCCGCTGGGTCTTCCACCGGCAGTCGGCGTAGAGTGGCGCGGTCGTGATCCCGGGCCGTGCGCAGCGCCCGGTGTCCTTCACCAGCAGGGTGCAGTAGCCGGTGGAGGTGTTGGCCGGGCTGTTGCAGAACCGGTCGGCGTTCTCCCACAGGGTGATCCCCGACCAGTTGTCCTCCAGCACGTTCCCGTAGATCTCGATCCTGTCCGTACGGGCGCGGACCCGCGGCTCGCCGCCGGCCTCGGACACGTAGACGCTCGCGTACGGGAAGTCGTCGCCGTCCTCGGCGCCCGCGCGGCCCTCGACCCAGTTGTTCCGCCGGATCACGTTGTTCCGGATCACCGCGTTGTAGCTGGTCTCGTACATCAGCGCGGCGCCGTCGTTCGCTTCGAGGACGTTGTCCTCGAAGAGGAAGTCGTTGTTGTTGTTGTCCGCCCACAGCCCGGCCCCGCGGTTGTCGTGCACCCAGTTGCCGCGGACGTCGGCGCCGTCGACCGCCCAGAACTTGACGCCTCCCGTGCAGCCGCAGCCCGGCCGCCTCCGTTCCCAGTCGTCGGTGTTGTTGCCCGTGATCTCGTTGCCCTCGACGACCAGGCCCCTGAGGGAGTCACCGGCCTTGTAGGCGTTCATCGCGTACTGCCCGTTGTCCCGCAGGCAACTGGCGCGGACCTGCTGGCGGGCGCCGGCCATCAGCCCGGCGCCGGAGTTGTTCCGGATCACCGCGTGCTCGATCACCCACCCGTCGGCCGAGTCGTGGTTGACCACGCCCTCGTCCTGCGGCGCGACGAAACCCCGCACGGTCAGGTACTTGATCGTGACGTCACGGGCGGCGCCGCCGAACGCGTACCGGTTGGTCCGCGCGCCGTCGAGCACCGCGCCCGGAGCCCCGAGGTACGTGTTCCCCTCCTTGGGGAGGACCTGGTCGTACTCGCCCGGGTCCAGCCTGTGCCTGCCCGGCCGCAGCCAGAACGTGGTGTGCGGCGGGCTGTCCTCGGTCTTCGCGGCCAGGTCGCCGGTCACCGAGGGGTCGACCGTCACCGCGCCCGCCGGCGCCCGCGCCGGTCCGGCCGGGGGCGCGGCGCACACCCGGGCCACGGCCGGGGACGCGGACGGAGCGGCGCCGGCCTCCGGCCGGCCGTCCGGCTCCGTCCGGTCGTCCGGCGCGCCGCCCCCCTCGCAGCCGGTCGCCACGAGCAGCGCGAGCAGTGCCGCCGGCACCGCGCGGTGCCGCCACGTGATCCGCACGCTCCTCCTCCCTAGCCGTGGAACCCGAGTACGGTGACGAACTCCGCGCCGTCGGCGAAACCCGTGCCGACCAGCGTGGTGGCGGGCTCCTTGCGCCCGAAGCCCGCGGAGTACCAGCCGAGCACGGGGCCTCCCCCGCTCGAAGAGCCCGGGGAAGGCTCGCCCTCGCCGCGGTGCGCCCGCCAGGACAGCCCCGCGGGCAGGTCGAGCACCGCCGAGCGGTCCTCGCCGTCCACGGTCCAGGTGAGCACCGCCCGGTTCCCCACGAGCTCCGCGGCGATCGTCGGGCCGAGGTGGAACGCCAGCTCCACGGCCGCGCCCGGCCCCCGCACCTCGTCGACCACCCGCAGCTCCCGGCTCGCGGCCGTCAGCTCCACCCGGCGGCGGTGCACGGAGGGCCGGTAGCCGTCGTGCTCGGCGCACCAGCGGGACACCGCCGGGTTCGAGGTGTCCGCGACCAGGACGCGGCTCTCGGCGTGCCGGGTCCACAGGAACGGGCCGCCGGAGACGGACTGGTCACGGCCGTCGAGCCGCAGGGTGTTGTGGCCGAGGGTCGACCGGAAGTACTGCCGCCACTCGGGCTGTCCGTGGTAGCAGAACGTCCCCGGGTCGGCGAGCACGTCGACGCCGTCGTGCCGGACCTCCACGGACAGGGCGTCCGCGTGCCCGTGCGCGGCGATGGACAGGAAGCCGTGCGGGCCGCCGTCGCAGCGGACCCAGATCTCCCCCGGCGCCCTCATGATCGTCATGCCCGCGTCGGGGAAGTGGACCGGCCGGTCCGCCGGCCGCTTCACGGCCGGTCCGCCGGGCCTGACGAGCGCGGCCAGCAGCGGGGTGCGCACGTCGCTGCCGGTCACCTCCGGCCACCAGGCGAGCCGGCCGAACAGGGCGTCGCCGGTGGCGAGGAGCGAACCCCAGCGGTCGCTGCCCGCGCCGTCCACGACCAGACCGTGCCCGTCGTCCGCGTCCCCCTGACGGGGCGGCCGCAGCCGGTCGTCCACGACGGCCGCGAGCGCGTCGGTCATCCGCAGCAGGACGAGCCGGGTGGTCGCGGGCACCCGCACGCCGGCGGCGTCGGCCTCGGCCAGCGCGGCCAGGCCGAGTTCGAGGACGAGGCCGTGGTACTCGGAAGCCAGCTCGCGGTTGAGGCCGGACAGGAAGGTGTTGCTCCGCAGGTGCCGGTCGAGCGACCGCAGCGCGTCGTCCCGCCAGCGCGCCGAGGCGGGGAACCAGCCGAACGCGCAGGCCGCGGCGAACTGCCCGGCGGTCTCCGCGATGACGTGGTTGTTCGCCGAGGACCCCCGGCTGGGGAAGGCGGCCAGCCAGCGCTGGTGGTACCAGATCTGGCGGAGCGCCACCGGGTTCTCCTCGAAGAGACCGGCCGCGCCCCGCCAGCCGTCGAGCAGCCGGCGGACCCACACCCAGGAGAGCAGCCGGATGCCCAGCTCGATGCCGCTCGTCCAGTGCACTCCGCGCAGCGGCGCGTTGGCCGCCCACCACGACCGCAGGTGGCCGGCCACCCGCTCCGCGTACCGCTCGTCCCCGGTGACCGCGTAGGCGGCGGCGAGCACGGTGAGGTGCTGGTGCCGGGACGGTTCCCAGATCTGCTTGATGTCCCCGACCGTCTCCTCGTCCCGGTACGGCACGTCGAAGGCGTACCCCGAAGGCGCCCGGCGCCCGGTCTTCGGGTCGAACCACCAGTCCGGGTCGGCCAGGTCGTCGCGCTCCACCCCGAAGTACTCGGCGTGCCCGGCCATCAGCCGGTCCGCCTCGGCCACGAGGCGCTTCGCGGCGTCCGGGGCCACCCCGTCGATCGTCCCGGCGGGGAGCACAGCGGTGAACCGGGCGCCGGTCACGCCCGGGAACTCCGGCCGCGCCGACCGCCACCGCCGCCTGCGCACCGCGTCGACCGCCCGGCCGCCGACCTCCCGCGGCCCCATCGCGGACAGCCGCCGCAGGTACCAGCCCGCGCTCGTCGTCATCGGTGCCTCGCCAGCGTCACCGGCACGCCGCCCGCCAGGCCGGCCGGCACGGCGAGGGTGGCCGCCGTGGTGGCGACGAGCGACTCCAGCGGCACCGGCATCGGCCCGCCGGTCCGTACGGCCCGGAAGAACGCGGCCAGTTCGGCGTTCTGGCCCTTGTCGCGGGCCTTGGGCAGCCGCGAGCTGACCCACCGCCTCCGGCCGTGGACGGAGGCGCGGACGAAGTCGTCGAGCCGCAGCACCTTGCCGTCGGCGACCAGGTCGAGGGTCTCCTTGGGGAAGCCGGAGGCGCCGGTGGTGACGTAGCTGATGGTGGCGGTGGACCCGTCCGGGTAGCGCAGCACGACCTGGAGGTCCTCGTTGCCGGGGGTGGCCACCGCGTACACGGAGACGGGATCGGCGTCGAGGAGCCAGCTCGCCGTGTCGATGAAGTGACCGCCCTCACCGGCGAACCGCGACCCCTCGCTGCCCTGTCGGAGGTACCAGCTGCCGTGCTCGAGACGGCCGGCGTTGACCAGGTAGCGGAGGTTCGCGGGACCGGTCCGGGCGCCGAACCGCCGCTTCGCCTCCTGGAGCAGCGGCGCGAACCGGCGGTTGAAGCCCACCTGGAGCCGGTCGTTGCCGGACTCCTCCACGGCCGCGAGCACACCGGCCAGCTCGTCCTCGCCGAGCGCCAGCGGCTTCTCCACGAACACCGACTTGCCGGCGAGCAGCGCCTTCCGGGTCAGGTCGGCGTGCGAGCTGTGCCGGGTGACCACGAACACCGCGTCGACGGACCCGTCGCCGAGCACGGCGTCGAGATCGGTGGTGGCGCGGGCGAAGCCGAACTTCCGCTGCGCGTTGGCCGCGGACAGGGCCGTCGTGGTGACGACCGTGGACAGCTCGACGCCCTCGCGCCCGGCCAGGTGGGGCAGCAGCATCGAGGAGGCGTAGTTGCCCGCCCCGACGAACGCGACCCGCACCGGTGACCCGGCGGCCCCGGCCGTCGTGCGCTTCACGTTCACCGCGGGCACGGCCACCGCCGGCGCCTCCGGGACCTCCTCCGTCCGCTCGGGGTACCGGAACAGCACGGCCACGGCCTTCAGCTCGCCGTCCTTCAGCGACCGGTACGTCTCGACGGCGTCGTCGAAGGCGGCGACGTGGGACACCAGGGGCTCCACGTCGACGCTGCCCCGGGCCATGAGGTCGAGGAAGCACGCGAGGTTCCGGCGCTCGGTCCAGCGCACGTAACCGATCGGGTAGTCCCGTCCCTCCAGCTCGTACTCCGGGTCGTAGCGCCCCGGGCCGTAACTGCGGGAGAACCGGACGTCGAGCTCCTTCTCGTAGTACGCGTTCCACGGCAGGTCCAGACGGCACTTGCCGATGTCGACGACCCGGCCGCGGTCCCGGCACAGCCGGGCGGCCAGCTCGACGGGCTGGTTGCTGCCGCCACCGGCCGCCAGGTACACCTGGTCCACGCCGTGACCGCCGGTGAGCTCGGCGACGGCGGCCTCCACGGAGGCCGATCCGGGATCGCCGCAGGCATCGGCGCCCAGGCGCTCGGCGAGCTCGCAGCGCGCCGGGTCGGGGTCGGCGCCGACGACGCGGACCCCCGCGGCGGCGAGGAGCTGCACCACCAGCTGCCCGATCAGCCCGAGGCCGATGACGAGCGCCACCTCGCCGAGCTGCGGCTCGCCCTGGCGGACGCCCTGGAGCGCGATGGACCCGACGGTGCCGAAGGCGGCGTGCCGGGGCGCGAGGCCGTCCGGGAGCGGGACGTAGAGGTTCTTCGGCACCCAGTTCAGCTCGGCGTGCAGCGCGTGCTCGTTGCCGGCGCAGGCCACGAGGTCGCCGACCTTCACGTCGTCGATCCCGGCACCGACCTGCTCGACCACCCCGCACAGCGAGTACCCGAGCGGCGTGTACGAGTCGAGCTTGCCCATCACCTTGCGGTACGTGGCGGGCACGCCGTTGACGGCCACGCTCTGCACGACCTTGGCGACCTGGTCCGGGCGCGAGCGGGCCTTGCCGAGCATCGACATCCCGGCCTCGGACACCTTCATGAGCTCCGTACCGGTGGATATCAGCGAGTAGGCGGTCCGGACGAGGACACCGCCCGGCTTGCACCCCGGCACCGGCACGTCGAGCACGGCCAGTTCGCCGCTCTTGTAGTTCTGTACGACCTGTTTCACCGAAGTCCTCTTGTTCTCTACGCAGTCAAGGAAGCGGTCCGACCGGACCCGGAGGTCGCGCCGCGGTACCAGTACTCGAGGGTCAGCACGTGCCACAGATGCTTGGAGTGGTCCCGGTGCCCGGCCGCGTCCTCGGCGGCGAGGCGCGCCAGGGCGTCGCGGCGCAGGAAGCCGGAGCGGACGAGCTCGCCGTCGTGGATCACCTCGCGCACCAGCGGGGCCAGGTCGCGGCTCATCCAGGCGCGCAGCGGGGCGCTGAAGAGGCCCTTGGGCCGGTACACGATCTCCCGGGGCAGGACCGAGGAGGCCGCCTCCTTGAGGACCGCCTTGCCCTGCCGTCCGACGATCTTGCGGTCGCCGGGCACGGTGAACGCCGCCCTGACCACCTCGACGTCCACGTACGGCACCCGCACCTCGGTCGACGCGGCCATGCTCGACCGGTCCGTGTACGCCAGGTTCAGGCCCGGCAGGAACATCCGGGCGTCGCCCAGGCACATGCGGTTGACGAAGTCGTCGAGCGCGTTGTCCTCGTACACGTCCGCGTGCTCGGCCAGCACGTCGTCGACCGTCCCGGCCAGGTCCGGATCGATCAGGCCGAGCAGCTCGTCCCGGTCGTACATGGTGTAGCTCCGCCGGAACGCCGTCTCCTCCGGCAGGTCGGCGAACGACAGGAACCGCTTCGCGAAGCGCACCGACCGGTACCCGCGGCGGGCCGAGGCCACCGGCAGCAGGTCGACGGCCTTGGACACGCCGCTCCGCAGGGGCCGCGGCACGCGCTGGTAGCGCAGCGCGATCAGGTTGGCCAGGTGCTTGCGGTACCCGGCGAACAGCTCGTCGGCACCCATCCCCGACAGCATCACCTTCACCCCGGCCTCCCGGGCGGCCGAGCAGATCAGGAAGGTGTTGATCGCGGCGGGGTCGCCGATCGGCTCGTCCAGGTGGTACGTCATCCGGGGCAGCAGGTCGAGCACGTCCGGGGCGATCTCGATCTCGCGCAGGTCGACGCCGAACCGCTCGGCCACCTGCCGGGCGTAGCGCAGGTCGTCCGGCATCGCCTCGAACTTGGCGTCCTCGGCGCGGAACCCGATCGTGTAGGCCGAGATCCCGGGCCGCTCACGGGCCGCGAGCGCCGTCAGGTAGCTGGAGTCGAGCCCACCCGAGAGGAAGGTCGCCACGGGCACGTCGGACAGCAGGTGGCGCCGGGTCGACTCCTCGACGATCGCGGCGAGATCCGGCAGCTCGCCGGCCAGGGCCCGCTCCCGGCCCTCGGCGGCGACGTCCTTCAGGTGCCAGAACCGGCCGCGCTCCACCCGTCCGTCGGGCCGGCACCGCAGCCAGCTCCCCGGCGGCAGCTTCTCCGCCCCGCGGAACGCGCACCGCGAGTCCGGCACCCAGTAGTAGAGCAGCGAGGCCACCAGGGCCGCGTGGTCCACCTCCAGGGAGCCGCCGGTCACGGCGGCGAGCGCCTTCAGCTCGGAGGCGAACACCAGGCCCTCGCCGCGCCGCAGCAGGAACAGCGGCTTGATGCCCAGCTGGTCGCGGGCGAGCACCAGCTCGCCGGTGCGCTCGTCGAAGATCCCGAACGCGAACATGCCGCGCAGCCGCGGCAGACAGTCCGTGCCCCACCGCCGCCACGCCTCCAGGAGCACCTCCGTGTCGGAGGTGCCGCGGAAGCGCACCCCGGCCGCCGCCAGCTCGGCGCGCAGCTCGGGCGCGTTGTACAGCTCGCCGTTGTACGTCAGGACGAGGCCGCCCGAGGCCATCGGCTGGGCGCCGGTCTCGGACAGGTCGACGATCGACAACCGGCGGTGCCCCAGGTGCACTTCGCCGTCACCGACGGGGTGGCCGTACCGGCCGGCCCCGTCCGGACCGCGATGCGCGAGGGTCTCGGTGAGCCGGTCGGTCACTTCCTTCCCGTCAGGCCATCGGTACGTGCCTGCGATGCCACACATGTGTTACCGCGCCTCCTGGTCGCTGTCCGGGACCGTCGCCCACGCGGGCAGACGCTCCCTCCGCCGCCGGCCCGTGCCGTTCGCCCGGGCAGGCCCCTCGTTCCGGCCGCGCGGCGCGGCCTGCGGCCCCCCGTCCCACAGCGTGCCGTCGGTCCGGTCACGCGGATCGGGGTCGATCAGCACCACACCGAGCACGAGGACGCGCTGGTCGGCGAGTTGCCGCGCCACGGTGTGCAGCCAGGCAGCGCTGCCGTGCCCGGCCCGTACGACGAGCACGGTCCGCGTCCCCAGGTACGGCAGGTCGGTCCACGCCGCGCCGGGCCCCACCGAGCCGACGCCGATCCGGCGCTCCTGGTGCGCCACGGCCGCGGCACGCTCCAGACCGACCACGGTCGGGTCACCGGGCCGCGGCCGGCGGCCGGAGAGCTCCGGGCCGGGCAGACCGTCGACGACCACCACCGGCCCCTCCGCGCCCAGGGACCCGGCGAGGTCGAGCGCGATCACGCACGCGCCGTCCGCGCAGCCCAGTTCGAGGAGGGACATCGGCTCCGCGGAGCCGCGTGCGGTCCGGGCCAGGGACGCGGTGAGCCGGGTCCGTGCCGTCCGGGTCCTGCGGCGCCGCCACCACCGGTCCGGCCGGCCGGGCAGCTCGGCGATCACCGAGGCTCCGAGGTGCGCCGCAATCTCCCGGCGCAGCACGGGACGGTCCGCCACCACCGTGCCGACGGCCGCCACCGCGAGCCCCAGGGCGAGCCCGAGGACCAGCCCGATCCCGGCGTCCTTGGCGAGGGTCTTGGGCAGGGAGCGCCTGACCGGCCGCGGGGCGTCGACGATCTGCGTGCCGGAGACCAGCCGGGGCGTGCCGATCCGGGCCTCCTCGGCGCGCTGACCGAAGTCGGAGATGCGCGAGGTGAGTTCGGCCCGTCGGGAGAACAGCGACTCCGTGTTCGCCGAGGCCTTCGCCGTGCCCTGCGGCGACTCGTCCCCGATCTCCGCGTTGACCTGGGCGAGTTCGTCCTTCAGCCGGTCCCGCTGGTCGAGCAGGGCCTTGGCGTCGGCGTTCGCGGCCTGCCGTATCCGTCGCACGTGGTCCGCGACGAACGCGTCGGCCAGCGCCTTCACACGGGCCACCGCGTCGGCGTCGCTGTCACCCGTCGCGTTGATCTGCAGCAGGTTGTTGGTGAGGCCGAGTCCCTCGTAGTCCTTCATGAAGTCCTCGGGCTTCTCGGAGGACTTGAGGGCCTTCAGGGCGTCACCGGCGATCCGGGTGGTCTGCAGCAGCGCGACATCGGTGCGGATCAGCGTCCCGGGGTCGTTCGGCTGGTCCTCCTGCCGGGCGACGAGGACCTTCGTCATCGCGGTCGGCGGCGCCGGCAGCAGGACCGCCACCGCCGCGCCGAGGACGAGGCCGAGCAGCGCGAGCGAACCCCAGAGCCGACGGCGTCCGAGCACCGCCACCACCAGGGAGTGCAGGTCGACCAGGGGAGCGGCGACCGGAGACTCCGCGGTCGTACGTGTCGTCACGCCGAACCTCCCGTCGCGTCGGCGCCCACGGCGAGCACCGGCGTCGCGGCCTCCCGGGGCCGGCCTGCGGGCCCCTTCGTACGGATCCGGACCGTGCCGGCCAGGACGACGCCGACGACCTCGTGCCCGGCGTCCGCGCACGCCTCGGCGATGCCGGAGAGCTCACCGGCCGTCCAGTTGCCCGCGCTGAGCACGACGAGCGCACCGGACGCGTCGTCGTGGTCCGGCACCATCGGCTCCGACACCGAGACGCCCACCACCCGCAGCACCGGATCGCCGTCGGCCTCGGCGACGAGCTCCCCGGCGGCCCGGCGGGCGATCGGGTCGCCGTCCGGGACGACGACGAGCAGCGGCCGGGCGGCCGGCAGCCGGTCCCGGAGACGGGCGCACACCCGCCGGTGCCGGGTCCGCCGGCCGGCCTCGTCGCCCGAGGTCCGCGGGGGCGGGACGTCCCACCGGACGTCGGTCCCGAGGAGCCGGCGGACCCAGGCCCGCGGGCCGCGCCCCTCCGGCCGGTACGCCTTCCGCTCGGCGGGCACATCGACGGAGCCGAGGAGCGCCACGCCGAGGGCCCCGGCGATCTCCCCCTCGGTGCGCAGCCGACGGCTCCTCCGCGCCGCCGTGAGATGGCCCGTCACCGCGATCAGGAAGAACGACAGCGCCCCGACGGCGACGAGCTGGATCCGCGTCGGCGGTGCCTCGCCGGTGGGCCGGGCCGCCGGACCCATGACGACCATGTGGGCCTTGCTCGACGTGGGGTCGGCCCGGCCCAGCTTCTCGATGGACTCCTGCAGCGCGGTGCGCAGCCCCTCCAGCTCGGTGCGGGTCTGCACGCTCTCCACGGACCGCCCCGAACCGGCCGCTTCGGACAGCTCGGTGATGCGCCGTCCGGTCTGCGCGACGGTCCGCCGCAGGGTTTCGAGCCGCGCCGCCGCCTCGGGGTCGGCGTTGTCGCCCACGATCCGCGCGGCGAAGGCGACGAACTGCTCGGCCACCTGGTCGGAGAGCTGCTGGGCGCGCTCGGGCGTGTCGGCGGTGCCCGAGATCTCGATGATGTTTCCCTCGGAGGCCTTGGCGGTCACCCGCTCCTTCAGCTCGGTGGTGCCGACCCCCGGCCAGTGGAGCGCGGACGCCGCGCGGTCGATCACCACCGAACTGGTCGCGACCTGCGCCTGCGTCAGCAGCTCGCGCTCCTCCCACGCCCCCGGCAGCAGCACGGACGCGGACGTCGTGTAGCGCGGCGGGAGCAGCAGGGAGGTGCCGTGGCCGACGAGCGCGCCCAGCACGACGAGGACGGCGAGCAGCCGCCGGCGCCGGCGGAGAATCCGCCCGATCGTGGCCAGGCGTATCGTGTCATCGCTCAACGGAGCGGCCTCGTCCCTTCCCCGTCGGGGCCGCCCGCGGACGCCGGAGCGTGGGGGCGGCAGGCCGCGGCGTAGGCGGCGAGCAGGGCCCGCTGGGAGTTCCGCCAGGAGAGCGGTCCGCTGATCCGCTCCTGGCCGATCTTGCCCATGAGGGCCCGCTTCTCCGGGTCGTCGAGCAGCTGCGCGACGAGCCCGGCGAACTCGGTCTCGTCGTCGGCGGACGCGTAGACGGCGGCGTCACCGGCGGAGACCCGCGCCTCCCGGAGGTCGAACGAGACGATCGGCCGGCCCATGACCATGTACTCCAGGACCTTGTTCATGGTCGACACGTCGTTGAGCGGATTGTGCGGGTCGGGGGAGAGGCACACGTCGGCCGTGGACAGGTAGCGCGCCAGGTCGGCGTCCGGGATGCGCCCGGTGAACTCCACCTGCTCCGAGAGCCCGAGCCGCCGGGACAGCTCCACCATCGCGTCGAAGGTGTCGCCGCCGCCGACGAACACCGCGTGCCAGTCGGTCCGTCCGAGCTCGTCGCGCAGCTTGGCGAGGGCCCGCAGGGCGTAGTCGACGCCGTCCTGCGGCCCCATGACGCCGAGGTAGCACAGCAGATGGGGTTTGCCGCGCTTCAGCTCCGGCTCGGCCGGCACGGGATGGAACCGGTCGACGTCGGGCGCGCTGCGCACCACGAAGACGTCCTCCGGGCGCCGGCCGCCACGGCGCACCGCGACGTCCCGGTAGCTCTCGTTCGTGGCGAGCACGACGTCCGCGGTCCGGTAGGTCAGCCGCTCCAGCGCGCACACGCCGCGGTAGAGCAGGTCCTTGCCGCGGTCGAACCGGGACAGGTACAGCTCGGGCACCAGGTCGTGCTGGTCGAAGACGAACCGCGTGCCGCGCCGCTTCAGCCACAGGGCCGGCAGGAACAGCAGGTCGGGCGGGTTGCAGGCGTGGACCACGTGGACCGGGCCGACCTTCCGGGCCAGCCGGAAGGTGTGCCACAGCGCCGATCCGTACTCCTTCAGGTATCCGGCCGGCCCTCCGGTGGCCGCGCGCAGCGGGTAGCGGTGGATCCGTATCCCGTCGATCTCCGCGAACGGCTCGGTGTCCCGCTTGCCGCCCTGGGGGCAGATGACGTTCACCTGCCAGCCCGCGTCGCGCAGCGTCGTGCACTCCTGCCACACCCGCCGGTCGAACGGCACCGACAGGTTCTCCACCAGGATCAGCGCGCGGCGTTCCCGCCGGCCGCCACCGGTCGTGTTACCAAGCAAGGCCCATGTACCCCGGTTCGGCCCGCCGCGCCTCGGCGTCGGGAAGGTGGATGAGGTCGACGATCACCGGACCGTCACCGTGCGGAAGGGCCGACACCACGGCCGGGTCCCTGGTCCCGACCAGGCAGACCTCGGCGTGCTCCAGCACCTCGTCGACGGAGTCCGTGAGCAGCTGCGCCAGGTGCGGCAGCCGGGACTCGATGTACTCGCGGTTCGCGCCGAGCAGCCGGGAGAGGTGCACGTTGGCGTCGTAGATCCGCAGGTCGTAGCCCTTGCCGAAGAGCCGCTCCGCCAGCTCGACGAGCGGGCTCTCGCGGAGGTCGTCGGTGCCGGGCTTGAAGGAGAGGCCGAACAGGCCCACCCGGCGCTTGCCGGTGCGCTCGACCAGCTCCACCGCGCGCTGCAGGTGGTCGGCGTTGGACGGCAGCACGTGGGAGAGGATGGGCACCGAGACGTCGGCCCGCTGCGCCGCGTGGACGAGGCTGCGCAGGTCCTTGGGCAGGCAGGAGCCGCCGAAGGCGAAGCCGGGCCGCAGATAGGCGGGGCTGATGTTCAGCTTGCGGTCGGCCAGGAACACGTCGATGACCTGGTGCGAGTCCACCCCGAGCGCCTGGCACACCGCGCCCAGCTCGTTCGCGAAGCCGATCTTGAGGCCGTGGAAGGCGTTGTCGGCGTACTTGATCGCCTCGGCCGTCGGGACCGGCACCCGGAACACCTCGCCGGGCAGGCCCTCGTACAGCGCCGCCACCACGTCGCCGCTCGCCGCGTCGAGCTCGCCGATGACGGTCTTCGGCGGGTCGAAGAAGTCCCGCACGCTCGTGCCCTCGCGCAGGAACTCCGGGTTGACCGCGACCCCGACGTCCACCCCGGCCGTGCCGCCGACGTTCTTCTCCAGGATCGGCACCAGCAGGTTCAGGCAGGTGCCCGGGAGCATGGTGCTGCGGAACACGACGGTGTGCCGCCCGCCCCGCTCGGCGATCGCGGCGCCGATCTCCTCGGTGACCCGCTCCAAGTACGTGGTGCACAGGCTGCCGTTGGGCTCGGACGGCGTGCCCACGCAGATCAGCGACACCTCGCTGCCCGTGATCGCCTCGCGGACGTCACCGGTGGCGCGGAGCGCCCCGGTCCGCACGACCTCGGCGACGAGCTCGCCGATCCCCTCCTCGACCACCGGGGCCTTGCCGCCGTTGACCAGGTCGACCTTGACCTGGTTGACGTCCACCCCGATGACCTCGTGGCCCATGCTGGCCAGGCACGCGGCCGACACGCAGCCCACGTAGCCGAGCCCGAAAACGCTGATCCTCACGACCCGTTCCTCCCCCCAGGCAGGCCCCTCCGGCCTGCGGTCCGAGCTCCGGCCGTACGCCGGCGCCGCCCCCCGAGCATCAATAGGCCCCCTGCCCGTAGAGCACCGCGCGCAGCGTCTTCCACAAGATCACCGTGTCCAGGGCGAGCGACCAGTCCTCCACGTACCGCAGGTCGAGGCGGACGGCCTCCTCCCACGGCAGGTCGCTGCGCCCGCTGATCTGCCACAGGCCGGTGAGGCCGGGCTTGACGAGGAGACGCCGCCGGATGTCCGGGCCGTACGCGGCGGACTCCTCCGGTAACGGCGGCCGCGGCCCGACGAGCGACATCGACCCGGTGAGCACGTTGAGGAGCTGCGGGAGCTCGTCGATCGAGTACCGGCGGAGCACCGCCCCCACCCGGGTCACCCGCGGGTCCCGGCGGAGCTTGAACAGCGGCCCCGCGCCCTCGTTGCGCTCGGCCAACGCGGCACGCGCCGCCCCGTCGGCCCCGGTGACCATGGTGCGGAACTTGAGGATGGTGAACTCGCGGCCGTCCTTGCCGACCCTGCGCTGCCGGTAGAACGCCCCGCCCCGGCTGTCCAGCAGCACGAGCAGCGCGACCAGCACCATCAGCGGCGCGAACAGGAGCAGCAGGACCGCCGCGCCCAACCGGTCGACGACCCCCTTGATCGCCCGGCGGCCGCCGGTGAAGGTCGGCATGCTGACCCGCAGCAGCGGTATCCCGAGCACCGCGTCGACGTGCAGCCGCGGGCCGGCCACCTCCATGAGGACGGGCGCCACGACCATCTCGGCGTCGCTGCCCTCCAGGTTCCAGGCCAGCCGCCGCAGTCGGTCCGGTGACCAGTGCGGGTCCGGGGTGACCGCGACGACCCGGTAGCCGTCGTGGCGGACGTGCTTGGCGACGTCCGCGAGCCGTCCGACGACCGGCACCCCGTCCAGCAGGTCGCCGTCGAGGCCGCGACCGTCGGTCGTGCACACCGCCTCCACGCGCCAGCCGAGGTGCGGGAACTTGCGGGTCCGGGTGATCAGGTCGCGCACGGTGTCCGGGCTCCCGGCGGCCAGCACCGGCCGCAGACACCGCCCTTCCTTCCGCTCCTTGTGCAGCCAGAGGCGCAGCAGGTACCGCACGGTCATGGTGACGAGGGCGATCGCGGGGATCGCGACGAAGATCCAGAGCTTGATGTTGCGCGAGGTGAGGGCGATCCCGCCGAGCGCCAGGACGACGGTCGCCGTGAACAGGGAGCGCCCGAGCCGGCGGAACTCCTCGGCGCCCTGGCCGAGCACGGCGGGCGCCCACGCCCGGTTCACCGCCAGCGCTCCCAGCACCAGCAGTTGCGTGCCGAACGCGAGGATTCCCCACTTCTCGTGCCAGTTGGCCGCGTCACGGACTCCGAAGAAGTCGCCGATCGCCGTCACCACGAAGGCGGTGGTCACGGTGTCACCGATGATCACGGTACGGCGGTAGCGCTGCTCCCACTCGATCGCGGGCCGGCTGATCGCCCCGTCCGCCAGGCGCTCGCGCGCAGACGGAAACGGGCTGACAAGTCCCCCTTGCCGCACAGAACCCCCCAGGTCCCCAGTGGTACGACGTGTGCGCCCGACACTCCCGGGAGGCCCCCGCCCTCCCCGGCGCATGACATCCCGGCTCTTTCAGAGCTTCTTGAACAACTCGCCCCGGCGGCAGCGGACCTGCCCGCCCCGCCGGGCATTCGAGATGCGTGGGGATCCGTCGGGACCCCGGGTGCTCCCCGCACCCGACGCCCCTTTCGGGCCCCCGGAACCGATCATCCCCATGCCAGGTTCCGCGGAGCCGGTTCGTGGCCTTCCGCAGGACCGGACCTATGGATCGTTAGTGGTCGCCTCGTGTCCGAACAGCTGAAGCACGGTCAATCTAGAGCATCACGGGCCGGTATGAAGAGAGATTGTGTGAAATTTGTGCTCGTCCCCCGAGGCTGGCTGGATCCATCGACCGGTGACCGCTTACGGGTGCTTTGGCGCCTCCTCATGCTCCAGCAACTCGCTTGATCGCAGGGAGTGTTCGCCTCCGCTGTGATCAGGGTCACTCTGTCGGCCCGTGATGTTTCGCGAGGCCGATCCGCTGGAACACTTGGCGGATTGCGCCACGTTCACGGGGAAGGGCGGTCACCGGTGAACGGTGAGGGCCTCGCTCCGCCCGGGCGACGCCCTACCCGGTCGTGACGCGGACCGTCCCCCGCCGCCCCCGACAGGGTGTCGGGAGAGGCCCGTTGGCCGTCTGACAGGATGGACGTCCTCCGGTTGTTCCGTGAGGGCCGGGGTCCGTGGGTGTACGGGGTGTGAAGAGGGTCGGGTGGGCGAGGGAACGGGGCACGCGTCCGCCACGGCGCACGACCCCGAGCGCGACGCCCGGTTCGGCTCGGACCGTGACGCCCGGTTCGGCTCGGACCGTGACGCCCGGTTCGGCTCGGACCGTGACGCCCGGTTCGGCTCGGACCGTGACGCCCGTCTCGCCGAGGCCGTCGAGCGGGCCCAGCGGGGGGACGAGGAGGCGTTCGCGGAGGCCTACCGGATCGTCCACCCCGGACTGCTCGGCCACCTGCGCGGGATCGTCGCCGAGGAGGCCGAGGACGTCGCCTCCGACGCGTGGCTGGAGATCGCCCGGGACCTCGGCCGGTTCCGCGGCGACGGCGCGGGCTTCCGCGGCTGGACCGCGACCATCGCCCGCCACCGGGCCCTCGACCACCTGCGGCGCGTACGGGCCAGGCCCGGGCCCGCCCGGTTCGGGCAGGACCTCCTCGAGCTTCCGGCCGCCGCCGACGCGGCCGACGAGGCGCTGGACGCGCTGTCGACGGAGCGGGCCCTCGCCCTCGTCGCGGGCCTCCCGCAGGACCAGGCCGAGGCCGTGCTGCTCCGGGTCGTCGTCGGTCTCGACGGCCCCTCGGCCGCCCGAGTGCTGGGCAAGCGTCCCGGTGCGGTACGGTCCGCCGCACATAGGGGATTGAGGCGACTTGCGAAGCAACTCGCGGGGAGAGGGAGGTGACGAATGCGTGAGGAGCCGCGGGACGGGAAGACGGCGGAGCTGCTGAGGGCCGCTCTGAGCGGCGAGCGGGGGGACGGGAGCGGTGCCGTCGCCGGCGAGGAGGGCGCGCGCGCCGCCTTCCGGGAGGCCCGTGACGCGGGCCTCCACGCGTCGCTGCCCACCCGCGACCGCGACGACTGGACCCCGGCCCCCGAGCGGCGACGCCCCCGGCGTTCGCTGAGGGCGGCCGTGGCGGCGCTGGTCGCGAGCGTGACGCTCGGCGGCGTGGCCGTCGCCGCCGACGCCCTGCCCGAGCGCTTCCTCGGCACCACCGCCCCGCCCCCCGAACCGCGGCCGACCCGCTCCACGCCCGAACCCCCGAAGCCCGGCGCGACGGCCGGGACGAGGAGCGGCCCGGCCCGCACCTCCGCACCACCCGGCACGATCGCTCCCCTGCGTCCCGAGAAGGACCCCCCGGAGCTCTCCGGCAAGAGCGGGGACGCGCTCTGCCGTGCCGTCGAGAAGGAGGAGGGGAAGACGAAGGGCAAGGGGGAGACGAAGGGCAAGGGAAGGGCGTCCGTGTCCGCCGTCGGCGGCGGGGGCCCGTCCCCGGGTACTGCCGGCACGACCCCCGCTCCGTCCGCACCCCGCCCGCCGAGCCCCGGCCGGCCGGCGGCGGTGGCCGCTCCCCGGACAACCCCGGCAAGGGGGCCGGCCGCTCGCGCGCCGACAGGCCCTGACGGCCCTACGGCTCGATCAGGCCCACGCGGATCGCGTAGCGGGTGAGTTCGAGGCGGTCGCGCATGCCGAGCTTCCGGAGGAGGTTGGCGCGGTGGCGTTCGACCGTCTTCGGGCTGATGACCAGGAGGTCGCCGATCTCCTTGGAGCTGTGGCCCTCGGCGACGAGCTTGAGGATCTCCTCCTCGCGTTCCGTGACGGCCCTGTCCGGCAGCGGTTCGCCCCGTTCCGCCCGGTCGAGGTACGTGCGGATCAGGGCCGTCTCCGCGCCCGGGCAGATGAACGGCTCGTCCCGGACGGCCGCCCGGCACGCCTCGACCAGATCGCGGTCGGCGACGGACTTCAGGACGTAGCCGCTCGCGCCCGCCTTGAGCGCCTCGAAGAAGTACTGCTCGTTGTCGTACATCGTGAGGATCAGGATCCTCAGCTCGGGTCGGAGGCGGCTGAGTTCGCGGGCCGCCTGGAGGCCGGTGCGCAGCGGCATGGAGATGTCGAGGACGGCCAGGTCGACGTCCGCGGAGCGGGCCAGGGCGACGGCCTCCGCCCCGTCCGCCGCCTCGGCGACGACGGTCAGGTCCGGTTCCGCGTCGAGGATGAGGCGCACCCCGCCGCGTACCAGGGCGTGGTCGTCCGCGAGCAGGATGCGGGTCGGGGAGGCAGGGGTCCGGGCCGTCACGACGTCATCGCCCTTCCGGCGGTCTCTTCGTCCGCGCGTCCGTCGCCGGTGGCGTCTCCGGGCGTCCGTCCGTCGCCGGTCGTCCCGTCGGTCGTCCCGTCGGTCGCCCCTCCGATCGCGCCCCCGGTCCTGTCGGTGCCACCGCCCGTCGTGTGCAGGCGGACCTCCGTTCCACCGTTCGCGCCCTCGCGGACCGTCAGTTCGGCGCCGATCAGCAGGGCGCGCTCCCGCATGCCCCGGAGGCCCGCCCCCTCGGGGGCGCTGCCGATGCCGCGGCCGTCGTCCCGTACGAGCAGACCCGCCCCGCCCCGGGGCAGCGAGCACAGCCGGAGGTCGACGCGGGTGGCGCCCGCGTGGCGCGCCGTGTTCGTCAGGCCCTCCTGGGCGACCCGGTAGAGCACGAGTTCCGTCTCCGGGCCGAGCGTCGGCAGCCCCGCGTCGACGTGGAGCCGCACGGTCAGCCGGCGCGTGGAGAACTCGGAGGCCAGCGACCTGAGTGCGCTGTGCAGTCCCAACTCCTCCAGGACGCCCGGTCGCAGGCGGCGGGCGATGCGGCGGATCTCGTCCAGGCCGGCCCGTGTGGTCTCCTGCGCCTGGTGGAGCTCCGTCCGCAGCTCGGCGGGGGCGTGGTCGGCCGCGTGCTTCAGCTGGAGGAGCACGGCGGTGAGGGTCTGGCCGACCTCGTCGTGCAGCTCCCGCGCGATCCGCCGGCGCTCCGTCTCCTGCGCGGACAGCACGCGCGCGGTGCTCGCGGCCCGCTCCGCCTCGAGCCGGTCGAGCATCGTGTTGAACGTACGGGTCAGCTCGGCGATCTCGCCGTGCCCCGTCACGGCCGCGCGCCGGCCCGGCCGCAGCAGGTCCGCCGTGCGCATCGCCCGGGTGAGGCGCTGGAGCGGTGCGAGGCCGACGCGGAGGAGGAAGGCGTTGGCGGCGAGCAGGACGAGCAGGCCCGCCAGGAGGACGAGCGCCTCGCCGAGGAGCACGGGCGTGGAGACCGTGACGGGACCGAACAGCAGCAGCACGGCGACGACCAGGACCGAGGCGTTGAGCAGGAAGAGGCGCCGGTACAGCGACACGGTGCCACCCCCTCCTGCTCGCGCATCACCCGCACATGCCCTCTGACCTGCGGAGGGACCCATGTCCCCGCCCCATCCTGACCAGTGTTCCGGGGCTTGTCCATCCGTGCCGACACCCATGTCCCGGGGTGCCGGACGGATGACACCATGCCCGGACACCACCATCGGTCACGACACCTGGAGGGACGGGCCCGTGCCTGCTCCGCGGATGAGAACGACACCCCTGCCCGGCATCGGCGTCCAGTACGACTTCACCACGCGGGAGCACCGGCACCTCTCGGTCATCGCGCACCGCGACGGCACCCGGACCGTGAACGTCTACCGGGCCGACGACCCGGACGCCTGCGACCGGTCGCTGCACCTCACGGAGACGGAGACGGCCTCGCTGATCGACGCGCTGATGCCCGCCCACCACAGCCCGAACGTCCTGCACACCACGGACCTGGGCCTGGTCGCCGAGCGGATCGAGCTCTCCGCGCACTCGTACTGGAACGGCCGCGTGCTCGGCGAGACGCGGATGCGCACCGAGGCCGGGGCCTCCGTCGTCGCCGTACTGCGCCGCTCCGGGGCGATGCCGTCCCCGACCCCGGCCTTCCGGCTGGCCGGCGGTGACACGCTCATCGTCATCGGCACCCGCGAGGGCGTCGACGCGGCCGCCGCGATCCTCGGTCGGGAGTGAGGGGCGTGCACTCCGCGGTCTTCCTGATCGAATTCGGCGCCATCATCCTCGGCCTCGGCCTGCTCGGACGGCTCGCCGGCCGCTTCCGGTTCTCCCCGATCCCGCTCTACCTCCTCGCCGGGCTCGCCTTCGGCGAGGGCGGACTGTTCCCGTTCGGCGCGAGCGAGGAGTTCGTCGCCATCGGCGCCGAGATCGGCGTGGTGCTCCTGCTCCTCATGCTCGGCCTCGAGTACACCGCGAGCGATCTCGTCTCCAACCTCAGGACCCAGTACCCCGCGGGGCTCGTCGACTTCGCCCTCAACGCGCTGCCCGGCGCGGCCGCCGCGCTGCTGCTCGGCTGGGGGCCGGTCGCCGCCGTCGTGCTGGCCGGCGTCACCTGGATCTCCTCGTCCGGCGTCATCGCTAAGGTCCTCGGCGACCTCGGACGCCTGGGCAACCGCGAGACGCCCGTCATCCTCAGCGTCCTGGTCCTCGAAGACCTCGCCATGGCCGTCTACCTGCCCATCGTCACGGCCCTCCTCGCCGGCGTCGGACTCGCCGCCGGCAGCGCGACGCTCGCGATCGCCCTGGGCGTGGCCGGGACCGTGCTCTTCGTCGCCGTCCGGTACGGACGTCTGATCTCCCGCTTCGTCTCCAGCGACGACCCGGAGAAGCTGCTCCTCGTGGTCCTCGGGCTGACCCTGCTCGTCGCGGGCGTCGCCCAGCAGCTCCAGGTCTCCGCGGCCGTCGGCGCGTTCCTCGTCGGCATCGCCCTCTCCGGCGAGGTCGCCGAGGGCGCCCACGCCCTGCTGAGTCCGCTGCGCGACCTGTTCGCCGCGGTCTTCTTCGTCTTCTTCGGCCTGCACACCGACCCCGCCAGCATTCCGCCGGTCATCCTTCCGGCGCTCGCCCTCGCCGTCGTCACCGCGCTGACCAAGATCGCCACCGGGTACTGGGCCGCGCGCCGCGCCGGGATCGGGGCGAAGGGCCGGTGGCGGGCGGGCGGCACGCTGGTGGCGCGCGGCGAGTTCTCCATCGTCATCGCCGGGCTCGCCGTCACCGCCGGGGTGCAGCCCCAACTGGGTCCCTTCGCCACCGCGTACGTGCTCGTGCTCGTCGTCATCGGCCCCCTCACGGCCCGTTTCACCGAGCCGATCGCGGCGGCGGTGACGCGACGGCGGCGGGGAAGGGCCGGGGAGGGGGACCGGGTCGACGGGCCGAAGCCGAAGTCGGAGTCGGCGGTGGGCTGAGCACCCCGACGACGCCCTGGCGGCACCCGACGTCACCCGACGACGCCCTGGCGGGACCCGGTCGCGCCGCTCACGCGCCGAGCAGTCGGAGCGAGACCCACAGCGCCACCGTCGAGGCGGTGAGGGCGGCCGGGACCGTGAGCAGCCCGAGGCGGGTGAACTCGCCGAGGGCGACGGGGTGGTCGTGCTCGTGGGCGATGCGGCGCCAGAGGAGCGTGGCGAGCGATCCGGCGTACGTGAGGTTGGGCCCGATGTTCACCCCGAGCAGCACCGCGAGCACCGCGCCGGGGCCGGAGGCGGACGCGAGCGGCACCAGGGCCAGGGTCGCGGGCAGGTTGTTGATCAGGTTGGCCAGGACCGCGGCGACCGCGGCGGTGCCGAGGAGGGCCGGGAGCGAGGTGCCGTCCGGGAGGACGTGGGCGAGCGCGGCGCCGAGGCCCTGGTCGACGACGGCGCGGACGACCACGCCGAGGGCGAGGACGAACGCGAGGAAGGGCAGCGCCGCCGAGCGGACCAGCGCGCGCGGGGTCGTACGGCGACGGGCCAGGGCGCGCACGGCCAGGACCGCTGCGCCGGCCGCGGCCGCCCAGGCCGGGTCGAGGCCGATCGTCGGGGCGAGCCCGAAACCGGCGAGCGTCGCGGCCACCGTGCACAGGGCGAAGAGCGGCGGGGCGACGGCTTCCGGAGGCCCGGCGGGGGTGGCGGGGGCGGCGAGGTCCCGGGCGAAGAAGCGGCGGAAGACGCCGTACTCGACCGCGACGGCGACGAGCCAGGGGAGCAGCATCAGGAGCGCGAACCGGGTGAAACCGAGCCCGCAGGCGGTGAACGCGAGCAGGTTGGTGAGGTTCGAGACGGGCAGGAGCAGCGAGGCCGTGTTGGACAGGTGGGCGCTCGCGTAGGCGTGGGGCCCCGGCCGGGCGCCCATCCGGGCGGCGGTCGCGAAGACGACCGGGGTGAGCAGCACGACCGTCGCGTCCAGGCTCAGGACGGCGGTGATCAGCGAGGCCAGTCCGAAGACGGCGCCGAGCAGCCGCCGGGGGCTGCGACGGGCCCAGCGGGCGGTCCAGGCGCCGCAGGCGTGGAAGAGCCCCTCGTCGTCGCAGAGCCTGGCGAGGACGAGGACCGCCGCGAGGAAGCCGATCACCGGCCCGAGCCGCCCGGCCTCCTCGCGCACGGCCTCGGGCGTGACCGCGCCCACGGCCAGGACGGCCCCGGCGGCGGGGAGGGCGAAGGCGGCCTCGGGAAGGCGGAACGGACGCGCGACGGCGCCGACGAGGGTCACGGCCAGGGCGAGCACGGAGACGGAGAGGACGAGCATGCATTCGATGATCCGGGCGGGGCGGGGGCGGGTCTCCCCCGGGGTCCGGTCGCGCTCGCACGACGACCTGATCATCCGTCAGTACGGAGCTCCTGCGTGCCCCTTGTGGACCTCGCCCCCATCAATAAAATGTCACACACCACACAAGGGAGTCCTTCATGGCCCACGCGCAGACCTCCGCGCACCCCGACCGGCCGGCGCAGCCCGCGCGATCCGCGCAGCCCGTGCCCCCCGCCCCGCCCGCGCACCGCTCCCGCCCCTGGCGCGGGATCATGGTCGCCACCACCCTCCCCTTCCGCGAGGACCTCTCCGTCGACCACGACGCCTACGCCGAACACGTCGCCCGGC